>NZ_JBEONQ010000015.1:0-106393 GCF_040544445.1 Undibacterium sp. GrIS 1.8
CTGAAGACAAAATCACTAAAAAAGCATCATTTTATTTTTTAAAAATTCAACCTTTGCTGAAACGGCTCTGATTAAGGCTGTCATGCAAAGGTCTCATCATTATAAAAATGTATTGATTGCAACTAGTCAAACGATTCAGAATCGCTTTCAGCAAATTGAGTTAAAAAATTAAAGGAGTTCTTTGTGGCAAGAATCATCGTTGTGACATCTGGTAAGGGCGGCGTGGGGAAAACAACTTCCAGTGCCAGCTTTTCGTCTGGCCTTGCCATGCGCGGACATAAAACTGCGGTGCTGGATTTTGACGTGGGTCTGCGTAATCTGGATCTGATTATGGGTTGCGAGCGTCGTGTGGTGTATGACCTGGTCAACGTCATCAGCGGCGAGGCGACATTAAAGCAAGCGCTGATCAAAGATAAGCACTGCGACAATCTGTTTATTTTGCCTGCCTCACAAACCCGCGATAAAGATGCCTTGACCGAAGAGGGCGTAGAACGCGTTCTGAACGAATTGATCAAGATGGATTTTGAATACATCATCTGCGACTCGCCTGCGGGCATCGAGCGCGGCGCAGTGATGGCACTGACATTTGCGGACGAAGCGATAGTCGTCACCAATCCTGAAGTATCTTCTGTACGTGATTCGGATCGTATTCTGGGTATTATTCAGGCCAAATCCAAACGTGCTCAGGAGGGTGGCGAGCCGGTAAAAGAACATTTGCTGGTAACGCGCTATTCACCTAAACGGGTAGAAGCCGGTGAAATGTTGTCCTACACCGATGTACAAGAAATTTTACGCATCCCGTTGATCGGCGTGATCCCTGAATCGGAAGCGGTATTGCATGCGTCCAATCAAGGTAATCCTGCAATTCATATGAAGGGCAGCGATGTCTCTGAGGCGTATGAAGATGTGATCTCCCGTTTCCTCGGCCAAGAAGTGCCCCTGCGTTTTGTCAACTATGAAAAACCGGGTCTGCTGCAACGGATTTTTGGAGGTAAGTAATATGGCCTTGCTATCATTTTTATTTAACAATAAACCAAAGAGCGCCAACACCGCCAAAGAACGCCTGCAAATCATCATCGCCCGTGAACGCACCAGCCGTGATGGCTATGATTTTTTGCCAGCTCTACGTGAAGAACTGATCGCAGTTATTTCTAAGTACACTAAAGTCAACGCTGAAGACATCAAAGTATCACTTGATCGCCAAGGCAATTTAGAAGTGCTGGATGTGAATGTGGTGTTGCCAGATGTGGAATTGCGTAGCTAACAGAATAAGCAAACGAATTTAGCAGCGTAATTATTGGATTCATTGGCAAAGTTTTAAGCATAATTTGCTCTATTTAAAAACGGCTCACTCTTTTACAGGAATGGGCCATTTTTATTATCAGTCAATTAGAAAACTGAATTTAAGCTTTAAGGATGATTTCAGTTTTTTCAATTTGCTGTTTTTATTTTTGATGAAGACGCGCTAACGTCCACTTTTAATTATGTAGATAAATCTGGCTAACAATTCAGCAATAAATTTACATACTCCCAATTATTTTTAAAAAATAAGACTTGTAAGCCAATTTTTATATGGATAAATAAATAATACTACATGGCAGTATATAAATTTAAAATCTTATTTTTGCGTAAGGCTGCGCATCATTTTCACCAAAAATATTAGAAATAATCTTTTAGCCAACTTCTTTCAAAAATTGCTCAGCACATCTTTAAAAAGTGCTTATTGGACAATATTAATTGCTATTTTTATGATTAATTGAGAAAAAATGGAAAAAATGCCTATTTATTTTGCTCATTATTAGAAGCTTTCCTACAATCATTCTTGTGTTAGGTACAATGCTGTATCTTTACTACTCAATGATTGCTCAACCCCAATCTGTGTGCTCCCATGAGAATTGCCGTACTTGACGATGACAATAATTTATTAGAGCTGGTTTGCACCATCTTGACTGCGGCTGGCCATACCTGCCACCCTTTCCTTAGCGGTAAAGAGATGCTGCATAACTTACGTCGTGATAGCTACGATATGCTGATCCTTGACTGGCAAGTTCCCGATTTGAGCGGAACTGAAATCCTGCACTGGGTCAGAGAGAAACTCTCACCCAATCTGCCGGTCTTGTTTATGACCAGCCGCTCTGGCGAAGACGATATCGTCGCGGGTCTGGCAGCGGGTGCGGATGATTACATGATCAAGCCAATACGTCGTAGCGAACTGGTAGCACGTGTGCAAGCGCTGTTGCGCCGCGCATACCCGGCGCAAACTATGTCGGAGCATCTGCAATTTGGTATCTACAAGTTTGAAACGCGCGCTGGTCGCGTCAGTGTCAATGACGTACCGGTTGAAATGACGCAAAAAGAATTTGATCTGGCGCTGCTTTTGTTCCGCAATCTTGGTCGCCCTTTATCGCGCGCTTATATTTTAGAAGCAGTCTGGTCGCGTGATATTGATATTCCGTCACGCACCATGGATACGCATATCTCACGCGTCCGTAGCAAGCTCGAACTTCGGCCAGAAAACGGCTACCGACTGGCTCCCGTTTACAGCTATGGCTATCGCCTGGAGCAAGTTACAGCGGAGCAGTAAGATTCCTGCTTCAATTTCCTGTTTCAATCTTAGTTAGCACTTTACCGAGGATATTGATCAGGGCACGGACTGAATAATTAGCAATCATATCTGCCGCAGTATCTATTATCGACGTGTTTGATAGCTTGTCTGGCAGCTTGTTTAGGGTTTGATTCCACAGCTTGTCTTTATGACTTGCTAACAAATCCTGATACCAAAGCCAGACCAATGTCCCTTCGGAGATTTACATGTCGCTCGCTTCACGCCCTGCCCTCAATCCTTTGTTGCATTCTTCGCTGTATTCTTCTTTGCGTTCTTCTTTCCATACTTCTTTCTATTTTTCGCTGTCCTCGCAATTGCCATCACTGCGGTCATCGCTACGTAAAAACCTAATCCTGTTAATCCTAAGTGTGGCGAGTTTAGTGCTGTCCATATCGAGCAGTGCTGTATTTGCCGCGCCAAAATCGACTGGTGAGCCGGGCTCCATCTCGCGTACAGAAACCGATATGGTCTACTACGCTTTAGAGGGCGATACACTCTCTTCAATTGCGCAACGATTTACAGAAAAAACACCCAACTGGGTCATCATCGGCAAAGTCAATAATATTACCAATGACAGAACAATACCCATTGGCTCGCTCATCCTGATCCCATTAGACTTATTGCCAGCTGATCTCGTAGAAGCCAAAGTGCTGGCGATGGCTGGGACGTCAACCGCAAAATTACCCACTGGTGCCGAAGAGAATATTACTTTAGGAAATACCTATAAAGAGGGCACCATGATTACCACTGGTAAAAATGGATTTTTGACTTTGGTGCTACCTGACGACTCACGTATCTCTATTCCATCCAATAGTCAGGTCAAGTTAAGCAAATTACGCATGACCAAATATTCTAAAAGCCCGCGTACTGAAATTACTTTATTGCAGGGCCGGGTCGAGTCTAAAGTCACGCCATTGGAATCTAATAAGGGGCGATTTGAGGTTCGCTCGCCACTCGCCGTTGCGGGTGTCCGTGGCACACATTTCCGTGTCAGCGTGAATGATAATGGCATAGCGAATGAGGTCTTGTCTGGCGGTGTTGCCGTAGGTTCGGTCAAAAAACCAAATACGCTGGTAATACCGGCCGGTAAAGGCAATGTAGTGACTCAACAAGGGGTGGGTGATGCAGTTGATTTATTACCACCACCTACACTGGTTGGTAGTTATCAATTACAAGAAAAACCAACACTGGTTTTCAATCTGGAAAAATCTAGCGAAGCAAAAAGCTACCATTTACAAATTGCCAGCGATGCGGCAATTCAAAATGTGTTGACAGAAGTTCGCTCAGTTGAAGACAGGATAAAAATTGATGGTCTTGAGGATGGCAATTATTTTATTCGCGCCAGTACGATTGATAGCGTTGGCCTGGAAGGCTTACCGTTAATCCAGGCATTCACTCTTAAAGCTCGCCCTGAACCACCCTTTAACGTACTACCTAAAGCGAAAATACGCGCAGAAAAAGTAGACTTTGTATGGACTGAGGCAGCCAATGCACAGGCATATCGCCTACAAGTCGCCAGCGATAGCGGCTTCGAAAAAATCGTGCTGGATCAAAACAATATAAAAACCGTGCAATACAGCGCAGACAAACTTGCTAACGGCAAATACTACTGGCGGGTTGCAACGATTGCGCAAAAAAATGGCGAACCCAATCAAGGCCCTTATAGCGATGCCAAAGTGGTCGATTTTTTACCGATTCAAAAGATGAACCCGCCAGGTGATGGCGATGCAAATCAATTGACATTTAACTGGCCGTCTGAGCCTGGTCAAACCTTTGTAGTCCAAATTGGACGCGACGCTAGCTTTAGTAATATCTACTTTTTTAGAAAACTAGATAAACCCGAATTACAAATCCCTCGCATTGCCGCTGGTGATTATTTTATTCGGGTCAGAGCTACTGATGCAGACGGTTATGTCGGTGAATATTCATCACCGCAAAAATTCACCATTGATTCTCGCTGGGTCAGTAGCTCTGGCGAGCCGATCAAATCGGATGGTGCCAGCGTCAAACCAGGCTTTTAATCAATGAATAAAAACATCAAGGTAGAACGGATCGCTCTGCGAGAATGGATAGCCATTAGTATCCTGATGTTATTACTCACAGTGGGATTGGCATCAACCAATGTCCTTAAACGCATTGATCTAAGTTTGTATGATCGCTTCATGCAAGCCAATTCCGTCCCTGCCCGTGATGACATCATCATCGTAGCGATTGATGACTACAGTCTTGCTGAACTCGGTAAATGGCCCTTTGCAAGAGAACATCATGCTGCATTATTGCGGCAACTTTCTGCTGCCAAACCACTGGCCATCGGCATCGACGTTTCTTTTACAGAAGCAGAGCCAGTGCAGGCAAACCAAGCCAATGGCGACCAACAATTAGCCGACGCATTAAACCAGAATAATGTTGTCGTGCTGCCTTTATCATCCGAAAGCGCGGGCAAAGGATTAAGCATCGTAAAGCCGATACCTGCACTCGCCAGCGCAGCACGACAGCTAGGGCATATTCATCTGGAATTGGATCAGGATGGCGTCGCCCGCAGCGTATTTTTACGAGAAGGTATGAATGGCGAAATGTGGCCACAATTTGCACTGGCGATGAAAGATATCGGCACTAAAATCGCGCCTGGTACCGAGACAAATTTACCAGGAGCCAGAGCGCCTGCCAGCGATCATGCCAAAGACAGCTCAGCATTAAATAACTCAACTAAAGCCAGTACAGCGCAAAACATCCAGGGTATATGGCAACGTGATTACCAGATGCATATCCCGTTTTATGGCAACAATGGCCAATTCACATCAGTACCTTATGTTGCGGTCTTGCGCGGCGAGGTTCCCGCTAGTTTTTTCAAAAACAAATATGTCTTAGTCGGCCCTACCGCGATCGGCATGGCAGATGCCTACCCCACACCTGTCTCTGGAGAAGACGGCAATATGGCAGGGATAGAGATCCATGCCAATGTCCTGGCTAGTCTGCTGGATAATCGCTCCATCCATTTTGCTGCCAACTGGCAAACTAGCTTGTATTGCTTTTCCGCAGTCTTAATCGCATTGCTAGGCTATTTGCTTTTATCACCGCGGATCGCGTTAGTCATCACCGTGATTTTATTTATAGGCTTATTGCTGATCAGTTATGTGGCATTGCGTGAAGGCGTATGGCTACCGCCCACTGCGGCACTGTTTATTCTGATTATCGCTTATCCGCTCTGGAGCTGGCGCCGGCTGGAAGCCGCCATCAGGTATCTGGGTGAAGAATTTATCTTGCTGGACAATGAGCCTCATTTGCTTCCTGAGCTACAGATCGATCTGGATGACGAAGAAAAAAGCCGTCCCTTGCAAGATCGCTTAGAACAACGCATCGATGCAATGCAACTGGCGGCGCGCCGGGTGCGTGATCTGCGTCAGTTTGTGAGCGACAGCTTAAGTAGTTTGCCTGATGCTACGCTAGTCACCACCACAGACGGTAATGTGTTGATGTCCAACCAAGTTGCCAAAGATTATTTTAGTAGCATAGGCATACCGCAAGTGAACGATGCCTTGGTACCCTATTTATTCGCCAAAATGAGTAATCCGCAAGCGATGGACCAGACTGCCAGCAACGCATTTAGCTGGTGGCATTTGCTAGATTTACATCAAAGTAAAACTATGGCAAGCGGTATAGAAGTGGTGGATCCCCGCAGTCGTGACTTGTTGATCAAAAGTGCACCTTGCTATTCCAGCAGCAAAGAACTAGTGGGCTGGATTGTCAGTCTGATTGATATCACTAATATCCGAGCAGCAGAACGCAGCCGGGACGAGACCTTACATTTTATCTCGCACGATATGCGCGCTCCGCAAGCATCTATTCTGGCGCTGCTGGAGCTGCAACAAGACTCCGCTACCGCTTTACCACAGGCAGACTTTTTAAGTCGTATCGAAAAAGCGTCTCGTATCACGCTCGGGCTGGCAGATAACTTTGTGCAGTTAGCACGCGCTGAATCGCAAGATTATCGAATGGAAGACACAGACTTTCAGGATATCTTGTTGGATGCGACCGAAGAAATGTGGACCCTCACTAGGGCCAAAAATATCCGTATCTCGAGTCAAATACCAGCAGGTGACTATCCGGTGAGGGTTGACCGGGCGCTAATGACGCGCGCTCTGACCAATTTGCTCTCTAACGCGATCAAATATAGTCCGCCCAACACGATTATCAGTTGCAGCCTGGAATACGAACGGGGTCTGGCAGAAGCCTCCGTCATTTGCTCTATCAGCGACCAAGGTTATGGCATCGCCAGAGCCGATCAGCCCAAATTATTCCAGCGCTTTCAACGTTTTAGAAATGGCGAGCAACCCAAAAATGATGGTGTCGGCCTGGGAATGGTATTCGTCAAAGCAGTGATTGATCGTCATCACGGTCAGATCAGTTTCGTCAGCGCCCCCAACGAAGGCACGACCTTTAATATCAAATTACCAGCATTTAGTATTTGATCTGGTTTGATTTATATTGATCTGGATCAAACCATGTAACTGTGCAGAAACTTGATCTGCGCTAAGCGTTATAATGACAGCCGTGTTTGCTGCTGTTTGCAAGTGTTTGCAAACACGTCAGCAAGCGATCTAAGCATTTGATCTACATTAAGCTGCCTAAGCCATACGCCCTAACCGCCCAATTATGCAACTACTAGCTGTTGGCCTCAACCACACGACTGCGCCAGTTTCGCTCCGCGAAAAGCTGGCGTTTTCGCCTGACCAGATTGGTCCGGCGGTGGTAGCTGCACGCTCCTGGTTTGGTCGCGACGGATTCAATCAGCAAACGGAAGTGGAGGCAGCGATTTTATCGACCTGCAACCGTACCGAAATGTATGCGGCGAGCCATGTGGATAATCCGGTCGATGCGACTGCGCATTTTTTGGCAGATTTCCACAAATTGCCTTATGCCGAGTTGCGCCATCATCTGTACACGCTGCCACAAGACAATGCTGTCCGCCATGCTTTCCGCGTAGCGTCTGGTCTGGATTCGATGGTGTTGGGCGAACCGCAAATTTTAGGTCAGATGAAAGACGCCGTGCGCCAGGCGGATGCCGCGGGTGGGCTTGGCACTTATCTGCATCAGTTATTCCAGCGTACTTTTGCCGTCGCAAAAGAAGTTCGCAGCACCACTGAAATCGGTGCGCACAGTGTGTCAATGGCAGCTGCTGCTGTACGTTTGTCGCAGCGGATTTTCGATAAAATTTCTGAGCAAAATGTGCTGTTTATCGGCGCTGGTGAAATGATCGAATTATGCGCCACCCACTTTGCTGCACAAAATCCTAAGAGCATCACCATCGCCAACCGCACGCTGGAACGCGGCGAAGTACTGGCGCACCGCTTTAATGGCAAAGCAATCCGTCTGGCAGAACTACCAAATAGTTTGTCCCAGTTTGACATCATCATCTCTTGCACGGCGTCGTCATTGCCGATTATCGGTTTGGGCATGGTTGAACGCGCAGTCAAAGCGCGTCGTCATCGCCCTATGTTTATGGTGGATCTGGCGGTACCACGCGATATTGAGTCAGAAGTCGGCGCGCTGGATGACGTGTTTCTATACACCGTAGATGATCTGGGCAATGTGGTGCAAACCGGTAAAGAAAATCGCCAGGCGGCGGTGACGCAGGCAGAAGCAATTATCGAAACCCGTGTGCAGTCCTTTATGCATTGGGTAGATGGTCGCCTGGTAGTACCTATCATTCAGGATTTGCATGAAAACAGCGAAGCCATGCGCTTGCTGGAGCTAGAAAGAGCACGCAAAATGCTAGCCCGTGGGGATGATATTGAAGCGGTGTTAGAAGCGCTCTCCAAAGGCATCACCGCCAAATTTCTGCATGGCCCGCAACAGGCTTTGCATCAGGCTAGCGGCGACGAACGCGCCCGTCTTGCTACACTATTACCGCAATTATTCCGTACCAAGCGTTAGCGACGCACAAAACTCATCTGATGACACTGGCAACTTGCCACTCATCATCAAAATCGAATCAAAACTGATGCGCACCAAGAACGACTGCGTATCTGCAATAATCCCATAGTGACGATCTCACTGTACTCACAATAACAGGTAAGACGATGAAACCATCCATGCTCTCTAAGCTCGACCAATTGGCAGAACGCCTGGTCGAAGTGGGTCAACTATTAAATCAGGAAGGCGTCACCAATGACATGGACAACTACCGCAAGCTCACCCGTGAGCATGCCGAGTTGGAACCCTTGGTGGAACTGTATAAGAATTACCAGCAAGCACAAAATGATATCGATTCGGCGCAAGAAATGATGGCAGATCCTGAGATGAAAGATTTTGCTCAGGAAGAGATCAATGACGCCAAACAGCGCATGGAAGAGTTACAAGTCGATTTGCAAAAAATGCTGCTGCCCAAAGACCCGAATGACGAACGTAATATTTTGCTGGAAGTTCGCGCCGGTACCGGTGGCGATGAAGCAGCGTTATTTGCGGGCGACTTGCTGCGTATGTACACCCGTTTTGCGGAACGTAATCGCTGGCAAATCGAAATGATGTCCGAATCCCCATCCGAGTTGGGCGGCTACAAAGAAGTCATCATCCGCATCGCCGGTTTTGGTGCTTACTCAAAGCTCAAGTTCGAATCCGGCGGTCATCGCGTACAACGTGTGCCGACCACCGAGACTCAAGGCCGCATTCACACTTCTGCATGTACCGTCGCGGTGATGCCAGAGGCAGATGAACTGGCCGATGTCGTGATCAATAATGCCGATTTGCGTATCGACACCTTCCGCGCCTCCGGTGCAGGTGGTCAGCATATTAATAAAACCGATTCTGCCGTGCGTCTGACCCACTTACCGACCGGGATCGTAGTCGAATGCCAGGACGGTCGCAGCCAGCATCAAAATAAAGCCCAGGCGATGCGCGTTCTGGCAACCCGCATCATGGACGGTCAGATGCGCGCGAAGCAAGCAAAAGAGGCGGCAACCCGCAAGAGCCTGATCGGCTCGGGCGACCGTAGCGAACGTATCCGCACCTATAATTATCCGCAAGGCCGGATGACCGATCACCGCATCAACCTGACTCTGTACAAACTAGATTTTATTTTGGACGGCGATCTAGTGGAGCTGACCAATGCACTTGTGGCAGAACATCAGGCAGAATTGCTGGCAGCTTTGGGTGATGATGGGATTTAAAATGGGCTAAAGCAGGTATTGTAGATTCAACGCGGATTCACACGGGACAAATACCAAAATACATATACTCCCCCATAAATTAAGTAAAATATAGCTTTACGTCCAGATAATATATGGACAATTAGAATATACACAGTGGGAGTATTTTAAAATCATTCTGCTCAATCTCTACGCACTTAGCCAAAGCTATCACCCATGATCAGAATTGAACCAGACCAATGGCTGCCGCAAACTTACGCAAAAGCGCTAAGTCTGGTCGATGTGCTGCGTCACCCGGCAGCCGATTACGAGACTATGACCGCGATTGAAAAAGACAGCTTGCGGCAATCACAAATCGAAGCGGACGAAGTGGTGCGTATCTTAGGTTTCTATAACGTCCATGCGCTTGTCATGAAATCAGATCAGGTGCTGGGCTGGTTATCAGTAAGCAGCCTCGCTGTTGATGCAACGCTGACCGCGTTTGTACTACCGCAATCAGCGCAACTTTCGGTAGAAGTGTTCTTCCAGCAATGGCAAAACACACCCTATATCTGGGGCGGCATCACGCGCCATGGCGTAGATTGCTCAGGTCTGACGCAACGTTATTTTTTAGATGTACTGAATCAACGCATTCCCAAAAACACCTACGACCAGCGCCGTGCAGGTATCAGCAAGACCTTGGCGGACATCACAAATAATGATCTGGTCTTTTGCACACGCATCGGTGGTCGCGGCATTCATCACGTCGGCATTTATATCAACTCGGACATTTGGCATGCGCATGGTGAACGCGGTGTGATCAGGCAAACTCTGGATGAATTTATGACTCAGTATCAACTACTTGATGTCGTCAAGATTGATGTTTGATTTATGTTTTATGTTGCAAAGAGCTATCTATGAAGCATCAGTTATAGCGCAGCTTACAATTTATTAAGCCCATCACCGAACCAAATCGCGCTTTACGTATCCTAATTTGCAGGTGGTGTAATTCCACGAACCAGTACACAATGCGCGTATTGTTTTTATTGATGGCACGTTGTTACTATATTTGCATAGATTGCAACGTAAGCAAACCCAGCTCACTATGAATCCTACAAAACCACTACTAATTTCTATCGCCTCTGTTTGTATTGCCTTGCTAGGGATCGCCTTATACCTGCAACTGGTTGAAAAAATGTTGCCCTGCCCTTATTGTGTAATGCAGCGCTATGCATTTGTTATGGTCGCCTTGTTTTGCCTGCTAGCGCTGGCATTGCCCGATGTTGGACGTCGCCTCTCCAGTGCAATGGCTCTGACCGCATCGGCTTTCGGACTAGGCGTTGCTGCTTACCATGTGTGGATATTAGCCAATCCGCAATTAACTTGCGGTATCGACCCGCTGGAAACATCGCTGAATAAGATTTTTCCGGCCAAGCTGCTGCCAACGATGTTCCGAGCGGATGGCATATGCGAAACACCTTATGAACCGATTTTGGGTTTATCCATACCAGCGTGGTCAGCCGTATGGTTTGGCATTTTTTCAATCGCGCTCTTGGTTATCCTTATTCAAAACCGTAAAGCGCAAAGGCGCCATTTATTTAGAAGTCTGCGGTGATTAGTCAGCCGTAATTAGTCTGCATTAATTGGCCTGAATTAATTAGTTCATATTGAAAACAGGCTCGCCAGACTAATCATGACTCGCCCGTTTTAGAATTACGATCTACATCATTACCGCAATATCACAAAAAATCTCGACTATATTACTCACCAAGCAGCAAGCGAACAGATACCGACATGTCGATTTCTATAGCAACTTTTTTACTGAATCGGACATAAAAATGGAATGGATTAAAGAAGGCATCACGCTTGCCGACTGCCAAAAAGCAGGCCCTCTGGATTTGATCGACACCCGCATTTTATTGATGCATGCATTAGGTTTAAGCCGGATACAACTGATCACCCAGTCGGAGATGCAGCTCACCGCTGCGCAGGCGCAGCAAGTCGGCGATCTGCTGCAACGTCGTTATGATGGCGAGCCAATTGCCTATCTGATCGGTGAGCGAGAATTTTTTGGTTTGCCTTTCCACATCACTGCAGATGTTTTAATCCCACGACCAGATACAGAATTATTAGTCGAGCTGGCAATTCAGCATACGCCGCAAAATAGTCGCGTTCTGGATATGGGTACAGGCTCGGGCGCAATCGCGATTGCAATTGCACATCAACGGCGTGATACGCATGTCAGTGCAACGGATATCAGCGCAGCTGCGGTAGCAGTAGCACAAAAAAATGCTGACAGAAATGTCCCTGACGCGAACATGCATATTTGTGAAAGTGACTGGTATAGCGCACTCGCTGGTCAGCATTTTCATACTATCGTAGCCAATCCGCCTTATATCCAAAAAGATGATCTTCATCTGAGTCAGGGCGATTTGCGCTTTGAGCCGACGGTCGCTTTGACCGACCATGCAGATGGTTTAACTAACTATCGGCATATCATCAAGAATGCAGCAGAACATCTGCATCCTCAAGGCTGGCTTCTGATGGAGCATGGCTACAACCAAGCGCAAGCGGTACGTGATTTATTGACACAACATGGTTTCATTGAAGTGCAAAGCTGGCTTGACTTATCGGGAATCGATCGCGTCAGTGGCGGTCGCCTGAAGTAAGCAAGCGGTAATTCAGTCGCAACTCCCGCCGCAAAAGTATGCTCAGATATTGCCAGGATGCTCAGGATTACGTAGCGATAATCTAATCTCTACGCACAATCCGCCGTCCTTGCGATTGGAGGCTGAAATGCTGCCACCATGGGCGAGGATGACGCGCTGAGCGATGGCTAGGCCCAAGCCATAACCATCATCACCCCGGGTATTGGGGCTGTTGTTGGTACTGTTATTGACGTTACTATCGAGCTCTGTACTAAGGCTAGTATTTAAACTAGAGGTCGAGTTACTACCGCGATAAAAAGGCTCAAAAATCGCCTGCAACTCATCCTCTGGTACGCCTTGTCCTTGATCCAATATACGGATCAATAACTCCTGGTCCGCTGATAACAACTGCACCTCAAAAGTAATGATACCAAGCTTGGCAGTGTGTTTGATTGCATTACGGACGACATTTTCAAGGGCGCGATACAGCAATTCATAGCGCCCTTGCAGCATAATGTTGCCACCCAAGGTAACACTCGAAAAAACCAATTGCTTGTGTTTGGACTCTGCCTCAAATCCTGCGTTATCCACCACTTCCGCCAGCAATTCATCAATCTGAATCGCGTCCATGCTAGCCATGACACCAGCCTCAATCCGCGACAAAGTGAGTAACTCCCCCACCAGCTTATCCATCCTTACCGCTTCGCGCTCTACCCGCTCCATGGTGGCCTCGACGCGCTCCGGCTGTTGGCGCGCTAATCCGATCGCCGCTTGCAAACGAGCCAGAGGTGAACGCAACTCGTGCGATACATCGTGCAACAGCCGGCGCTGACTTTCCATTAATTTGGAAAGCTGTTCTGCCATATTGTCAAATTCACGCCCCAGATCAGCCAACTCATCGCGCCGTCGTCCCATGCTACTGCCAACCCGTGTTTGTAAATTACCCGCAGCCAAAGAGAGAAAAGCAGAACGCAAATTACGAATAGGTTTGGAGGTGTACCAGGCCAGCAAAGCGGCAAATAACAGACTAACGATTAAGGCGGCCACCATGGGGACAAACGCAGAAAACCCATCAGGTGGATAAGCTGAATGCAGCCGGTGGCGGCGTAAATGCGGCGGCAAATTATCGTCCTGCTCTGGCCACATTCTCAGCTGATCCGGGTTCGGCGGAACGTACGATTCTGTCGTGGAACTAGCACTACTAGCACTAGCGCCAGTTTCAAGATGCAGTTGCATATGCTCACGAATCCCCGCAGCGAGCATCGCTTGTTCGCTTTGATGCCGCAGCGATAGAGTGACGCCAATCCCGACAATACCCGTGACTTGCGCCAGCCAGATAAAAAAGAAAAACTTCCAGAACAGACGCCCCACCGCCTACTCCTTAGTCAGCAAGTAACCTTGACGATAGACGGTCTGAATGATCGTACGTCCATCAATTAGAGGGCCAAATTTTTGGCGGATGCTGCTGATATGGACATCGATATTACGATCAAATCGCGCGAGCGGACGACCCAATCCTTGTTCTGATAAATCCGTTTTGCTGACGGTATGACCAGCATTTTTTGCCAGTACCTCCAATAAGCTGAACTCTGTACTGGTCAAATCCAGATGCTTGCCATCCCAATCGGCACGACGCTGCGCCTGCCAGATCGTTAATGAACCAATGACCAGCGGATGCGCCTGCGCTTCGGTACCGGCAACGACTTGTGTACGTCGCAAAATCGCACGAATCCTTGCCAGCAATTCACGCGGGGTGCATGGCTTGGGGACATAATCATCTGCGCCCAATTCCAGACCGATAATGCGATCGACGTCATCGCCTTTAGCGGTCAACATCAAGACGGGCAAACGACTTTCTGCACGAATCCGTCGCAAAGCCTCAATCCCGTTCATACGCGGCATCATTACATCCAGCACCATAATGGCGTAATCCCCCATTAAAGCTTCTGCAACGGCTCGTTCGCCATCATGCACGGTCGTAATGAGATAGCCTTCACGCTCTAGGTATTCTTTGAGCATATCAACTAATTCAACATCATCATCTGCGAGTAAAACTTGGGTCATGTAAAACCTTGTTGTAAAGCGTGGCGTTGAAGGTGGCTAATAGAGTGGCTTATAGAGTGACTTTTAGGGCGGCGGCAAGAATATGATAGGACACATCGCCACCTGTGAGGAGCAGCTTGTACCGACGCAAACTAAATTCGTTAAACAAATCATCGAATTATCCTAAAAACGGCAGCTGAGGAGCCGAAAAAGGGGCAATCAGATTCGTAGCGCTCTCACCAAAACCGTGACGCTGAAAACACTGAAATGATTCAATTGAATCAAATACTAATTAGTACTGACAAGCGGTCAACTGCCTTTTCTAGGATTATCATACCTAAAATACCGATTCGGCTAGGATTAGGCAACGATGATTTACCCAGTTTTACAGCAAATACTTGCCTCACGGACAAACTATCATCGATATCCAATATCGGTTTCCGGCAATCCGGCGTAGAAAAAAACTAGATTTTGTCCCGCTCGCACCTTGAAGTCGCTTGCTTATAGCCATCATTAAAAAAATAAAACCTACATATACTGAGGGTAGGTATATCAATATCAAAATGAATTGTCCATATCTTAATTGGACAATACGTGATTATTTTTAGATACTCCCCATATTATTCATATTATCGGCTTGATTACTGCGACTACAGCGTGATGTCAAGACTGGTGCAATCACACAGAGCGCGTATCATCTGCGACTTGATTTTAATTCTCAGAGTTTATCTCTCATACCATTATTTATGCTGCCTTCCATCGAACAACGTCTCGCCCTAGAACTTGCCGCCAAACCAGTACAAGTGGCTGCTGCTATTGCCCTGCTAGATGAAGGCGCGACCGTGCCTTTTATTGCACGTTATCGCAAAGAGGCGACCGGCGGTTTGGACGATATTCAATTGCGCTTGTTAGAAGAGCGTCTGCGCTATCTGCGCGAGCTCGAAGACCGTCGCTCTGCGATCATGTCTTCGATTGAAGAACAAGGCAAAATGACGCCGGTGCTGCTCGATGCGATCACGCATGCCGAAGACAAAACCCGGCTTGAAGATTTATATTTGCCGTACAAACTCAAGCGCCGCACCAAGGCACAGATTGCGATTGAAGCGGGCTTGCAAGATTTGGCTGATGCTTTGCTGGCTGACCCAGGCAAGAATCCAGAAGAGGAAGCTGCCGCCTATTTAAAAGCGCCCTTCAGCACTAGCAACGGCGACAATCCGGGTGTGGCCGATACCAAGGCAGCGCTTGATGGTGCACGCCAGATTCTGATGGAACGCTTTGCCGAAGATGCGTCCTTATTGCAAGCGATCCGCGAATATCTGCTGGACCACGGCATTGTCGAATCTAAAGTTGTCGCCGGCAAGGAAGAAGCTGGCGCCAAGTTTGCCGACTATTTCGATTACTCCGAAACCTTGGGCACCATTCCATCACACCGCGCCCTAGCGATGTTCCGCGGACGCCGCGAAGAAATGCTGACGGTCACTTTGCGCCTGGATACAGAAGAAGAAAAGCCAAAATGGGATGCGCCGCTCAATCCTTGCGAAAGCCGTATCGCCGCTAAGTTTGGCGTCAGCAATATCGGTCGCCCTGCCGACAAATGGTTAGCCGACACGGTGCGCTGGAGCTGGCGCGTCAAAGTATTTATGCATTTGGAAACCGAATTGATGGGTAATCTGCGTGAGAAGGCTGAAGTCGAAGCGATTCACGTATTTGCCTTGAATTTAAAAGCCCTGTTGCTGGCCGCCCCGGCTGGGCCACGCGCCACTATGGGACTCGATCCCGGTCTGCGTACTGGCGTCAAAGTAGCGATCGTTGATGCCACTGGCAAGGTCATGGAATACGCCACCATTTATCCGCATCAGCCGCGTAACGATTGGGATGGATCACTGCATGTATTGGCGCAGTTGGCGGCGAAACATAATGTCTCTTTAATCTCGATTGGTAACGGCACTGCATCGCGTGAAACCGACAAACTCGCGCAAGATTTAATCAAGCTAAAGCCTGAACTCAAACTGACGAAAATCGTGGTATCAGAAGCCGGAGCATCGGTGTATTCCGCGTCAGAATTTGCGTCGAAAGAACTGCCGGATTTAGATGTATCCATTCGTGGCGCGGTATCCATTGCGCGTCGCTTGCAAGACCCGCTTGCAGAGCTGGTGAAGATCGATCCGAAGTCGATAGGCGTCGGTCAGTATCAGCATGATGTCGGCCAGTCGCAACTCGCCCGTTCGCTCGATGCGGTGGTGGAAGATTGCGTCAATGCGGTCGGTGTCGATGTCAATACAGCCTCTGCACCTTTGTTGGCACGTGTGTCGGGTTTGTCGTCGTCAGTGGCGCAAAGTATCGTGAATTATCGTGATGCCAAAGGCATGTTCACCTCGCGTGCCGATCTGCGGTCGGTGCCGCGCCTGGGTGATAAAACATTTGAACAAGCGGCTGGATTCTTGCGCGTGATGGGCGGAAATAATCCACTCGACGCATCAGCAGTTCATCCTGAATCCTATCCATTGGTGGAAAAAATCCTGGCGGATATCAAGAAAGATGTCGCAGGTGTGATCGGTGATGAACGCTTGCTGAAATCGCTCAATCCAGCAAAATATGCAGACGAACAATTCGGTATCCCGACCATTACCGATATTTTGAAAGAACTGGAAAAACCAGGCCGCGATCCTCGCCCTGAATTCACCACTGCGACCTTCAAAGACGGCGTCGAAGAAATCCGCGATCTGCGTCCTGACATGATATTGGAAGGTGTGGTCACCAACGTCGCAGCATTCGGTGCGTTCGTCGATATTGGCGTGCATCAAGATGGATTAGTGCATATTTCGGCACTCTCCAACACCTTTGTCAAAGACCCTCATACCGTCGTCAAAGCGGGACAAGTCGTCAAAGTAAAAGTGCTGGAAGTCGATGAAAAGCGCAAGCGTATTGCGCTGACCATGCGACTGACCGACTCTGCGCCACAACCAGGCAGCACGCCAGAGCAAAAAGCAGATCGTAATGACGCCAAACGTCTAGACCAACATCGCCAGCGATCGCCAGCCCCAGCCGCGCCAAGTACGGGCAGTAGCGCGATGGCCGCCGCTTTTGCCAAGCTGCGTTCATAGTTAGACTGAGATAGAAACTGAGGCACAGCACAATATACTCCCCTTATTTTTTATAGAAATAGGCTGATTGTCCAGACTTTATTTGGACAATACAAATATACAAAGGGGGAGTATATTTATTTGCATAATGTGACTTTGACGATTACCTGATCAAAAAAATCGTGTCAAGATCAAGTGTTCCTCACATATCCAGCATAAAAAAGACCACGCGGGCTAACAGGCAGAGCATTTTTGCGGAAGTCCTATTTCCTTTATAATGACGCCATATTGTTAACCAAGGAATAGCCATGAGCGACGTTCAAGCCTGGATCAAAGAAACCGTAAGCAAAAATCCTATCGTACTGTTCATGAAAGGTACTGCACAATTTCCACAGTGCGGCTTTTCTGGACGTGCCATTCAATTGCTAAAAACCTCCGGCGCAACGAATCTGGTCACAATCAATGTGCTGGAAGATCCTGCTGTACGCCAAGGGATTAAAGATTTTTCCAACTGGCCAACCGTACCGCAGCTGTACATCAACGGCGAATTCATCGGCGGCTCCGACATCATGAATGAGATGTTTGAAAACGGCGAACTACAAGCCTTGATCAAAGCCTGATTTATTTAACATCGTCATCATCCCACTATGCCAACACCCCAACGCCTGATTATCGCCATCACTGGCGCCACAGGCGCGGTGTACGGCGTGCGCTTGCTACAAGCTATCCGCGAGTTGCCGCATATAGAGAGCCACCTACTGATTTCTGAAGCCGGCACATTGACGCTGCATCAAGAATTAGACATGCGCCGCAAAGACGTTGAAGCACTGGCAGATGTTGTGCATAACGTGCGTGATGTGGGTGCCAGCATTGCTAGCGGGTCGTTTCAATCAGACGGCATGGTCATTGCGCCATGCTCGATGAAAACTCTGGCCTCCGTCGCCCACGGCATGGCGGATAATCTGATCACCCGCGCTGCCGATGTCGTCCTCAAAGAACGCCGCCGGCTGGTATTGATGGTGCGCGAAACGCCCTTCAATCTGGCACACTTACGCAATATGACCGCCGTTACAGAAATGGGTGGCATCATCTTCCCCCCGCTTCCCAGCTTCTATCACAAACCTGCCAGCATTGACGAGATGGTGCAACACACCACTGCTAGAGTATTAGACCTGTTTAGCATAGCGACCGAACTGGCACCGCGCTGGAGCGGCATGAAGTCAGGAACAGAATAGTTTGTTCAGCATTGCTAAATAAAGCCAAACACATCCAATCGAGCCCATTCCACACTGCCAAGAATGTCTGGGGCAGAAAAGCAAAAACCCACCGTTATTGCTAACGATGGGTTTTTAACTGGTGCCGACTGCCGGAATCGAACTGGCCACCTGATGATTACAAGTCAACTGCTCTACCAAATGAGCTAAGTCGGCGAAACTGTTTCAAAAATTAATTCTGCAATCAATCTCGAAGAACAAAATTATAGGCTATTTTATTATTTTTAGCGAGGGCTTTTCTGATTTTTTTTGCGATTCTTGCGGCTTTTCTGATTGCGAGGCCAGCCCAGCCGGATTGCTTTCAGTTTTTGTATTAACTACCGCCAGACCTAGCACCGGCTTGTTCCCCGATGCAGAATTCAGCGCAGCAGCAGGTACTTTGCTTGCCGTAGTTATTGGCTGTAAATCTGCTTGCTCATGCAAAGCTTCGGATAAATCCACCTCAAACGCCATACCCTGACCGTTTTCACTGGCATAGACAGCTTGTACATTTTCAACAGGAACATAGATGTCGCGTGAAATTCCGCCAAAGCGCGCTTTAAAAGTCACCGCCTCGTTGTCCATCTTAAGGCTACTAGTCGCGCCAAAACTAATGTTAAGAACTATCTCTCCATTACGCACAAACTCCATAGGAACCCGCGATGCGGCATTCACTTTGACTGCAATATACGGCGTGTAGCCGTTATCGGTACACCATTCATAAATGGCGCGCATGAAATAAGGTTTAGTGGACGTTTCTGACATGCTTGAAAATTTCCTGAACGATAAGTGACTGAAGAATAGTCTGTGATTCTATAAACGACAAGGCTGACTTGATTGCATCTCGTCAGCCTTGTTTTGCAGCGCATTAATACTGATTGTGCATACTTATTAAAACGATTAACGACGCATCACTTTTTCGGATGGTGTCAGCGCCTCAATATAGGCTGGGCGAGAGAAAATACGCTCAGCATATTTCATTAGCGGTGCAGCCGTTTTGGACAATTCAATACCATAATGATCCAGACGCCACAGTAAAGGTGCAACAGCAACATCCAGCATAGAGAACTCATCACCGAGCATGTATTTGTTCTTGATAAACAGTGGTGCCAGTTGCGTCAGGCGATCACGAATTTCTGCACGTGCTTTATCTTGTACTTTGGCAGAGGAAGTCGATTTATCGTTTTCCAATGTATGCACATGAATGAACAATTCTTTTTCAAAATTGAACAACATCAAACGAGCACGGGCACGTTGCAATGGATCAGCCGGCATCAGTTGCGGATGTGGGAAACGCTCATCAATGTATTCATTGATGATATTTGATTCATACAAAATCAATTCGCGCTCAACCAGAATTGGCACTTGACCGTAAGGATTCATCGTGGAAATGTCTTCCGGTTTGTTGAATAAATCAACATCACGAATTTCAAAATCCATACCTTTTTCAAACAACACTAGACGGCAACGCTGAGAGAATGGGCAAGTTGTGCCCGAGTAGAGAACCATCATTTTTATAGTTCCTTAAAAACGATTAGGGCGAGGCACCAATTTGCGTACCTCACCCTGGGATGACACATCTGCTAAAAAAGTTCAAGCGACACTAAAAACTTAGATTAAGACTGAGCTAAAACCTGAGCTACAACACCAACTAAAACTTCTTTTTACAGACGACTAAATTACCAAAATTACTTAACTTCTTTCCAGAATGATGCATTTAAGCGCCATGCCAAGAAACTCAATCCTGCGAGGAACATTAAAACCCATACGCCGAGTTTGGTACGTGTTTTTTGTGCAGGCTCACCCATCCATTGAAGATATCCGACCAAGTCTGCAACCGCTATGTCGTACTCAGGTCCGGTCAGAGTACCTGCAGTGACTGTTTCAAAACCTTCAAATTTATGAACAGTTTTGGATGCGTCATGCTCATCTTTTTCTTCCACAAATTTAGCTGTACGCACGCCTTGCAACTCCCACAGTACATGCGGCATGCCAACATTTGGGAACACCATATTATTCCAGCCAGTTGGACGAGTCTCATCTTTGTAATAAGTACGCAGATAAGTGTAAATCCAATCAGCACCGGAACCCGCACCAGATGCTTTAGCACGAGCGATTACCGACAAATCCGGCGGAACTGCACCGAACCAGGCTTTGGCATCTTTTGCAGTCAAGGTCGTTTTCATCAAATCACCCACTTTTTCGCCAGTAAACAGCAAATTAGCTTTGATTTGATCATCTGTCAGACCAATGTCTTTCAGACGGTTGTAACGCATTGCTGAAGCAGAATGGCAATTCAAGCAGTAGTTGACGAATAATTTAGCGCCATGCTGTAAGGCAGCCATATCGGTTGAGCGATCTGGTGCCTGATCTAATGGATATCCGCCTTCATTCGCCAAAGCTAGGGCTGGAACAAAAGCCAAAGTTGCGATTAATTTTTTAAATAATTTCATACTTTTAATTCCTTTGACGCTTACTTGGGTGCATAACATCACATTTAGTCGCGCTGAGTATGCCTAGTGCGCAGAAAAAGTAACGCGCTTCGGTGGAGTCTTAAATGTACCCATCGTGCTCCACCAAGGCATCAGCAAGAAGAACGAAAAGTAAAGAACTGCACATACTTGTGAAATACGTTCAAACAATGGTGATGGCGGCTGAACACCCAAATAACCTAAGGCGACAAAAGCAATGCCAAATACGATATAGACATATTTATGCCACTCTGGACGATAACGAATCGACTTAACGGGAGACAGATCCAACCACGGCAGGCCACCCAATATCATCACTGAACCGCCAAACAGTACAACGCCCCAGAATTTTGCATCCAGACCAAAAGGCATCATGCCAACGATGGCTAATAAGCCTACCGCAGCAATTGCAATCTTAATCAATTGCGGCAATCTAGTTGTCAGGAAAATCAAAGCGACATAGGCAACGACACCAGCTTGTACCACATATAAAAACTCAGATGTAGTAGCACGCAAAATGGAATAAAACGGCGTGAAATACCAGGTCGGCGCGATATGTGAAGGTGTTTTCAGTGAATCGGCAGGAATAAAATTATTGTATTCAAGGAAGTAACCGCCCATTTCCGGCGCAAAGAAAATAATCGCGCTGAAAATTGTTAAAAATACGGTGACACCAAAAATATCATGGAAAGTGTAATAAGGATGGGAAGGGATACCGTCAACTGGATGCCCATCTGCACCGATATTGTCTTTAATTTCAATGCCATCAGGATTATTCGATCCGACTTCGTGCAAAGCGATTAAATGCGCTGCAACCAATCCTAACAAGACCAGAGGAATCGCAATCACGTGGAACGAGAAGAAGCGATTCAGCGTCGCATCAGACACCACATAATCACCACGTATCCATAGAGACAGATCAGGGCCAATAAAAGGAATTGCGCCGAATAAGTTAACAATAACTTGTGCGCCCCAATACGACATTTGTCCCCAAGGCAGCAAGTAACCAAAGAAGGCTTCTGCCATCAAACACAGGAAAATTGCGAAACCGAACAACCATATCAATTCGCGTGGCTTACGGTATGAACCGTACATCAGCGCACGTGTCATGTGAAGATAGATAATAATGAAGAATGCCGACGCGCCGGTTGAATGTGCATATCGCACAAACCAACCAGCAGGCACCTCGCGCATGATGTACTCAACCGAAGCAAATGCCAGATTAGCATCAGGCTTATAATGCATGACCAGGAAAATACCAGTGACAATCTGTATCACCAGCACCAACATTGCCAGAGAACCGAAGATGTACCAGAAGTTAAAGTTCTTCGGTGCGTAGTATTGACCCCATTGATCATTCCATAGCTTGGTCAACGGAAAACGGGAATCTACCCAATTCAGCGCCTTAGCAGCAATAGGTGCATCTGCTGGCAGCTTCTTTTCAACAAAAGCCATGATTAAGCCTCGCCTTTCTGATCTTTACCGATGACAATTTTAGTGTCCGACAAATACATATGGCGTGGCACGTCCAGATTTTGCGGAGCTGGTTTGTTTTTGAAAACACGACCAGCCAGGTCGAAAGTTGAACCGTGGCATGGGCACAAGAAACCACCTGCCCAGTCATCCGGCAAAGATGGCTGCGCACCAGCCTGAAATTTAGAACTTGGGGAACAACCAAGGTGAGAACAAATACCGACTGCAATCAACACATCTGCATGCTCTTTACGGGAGCGGCTCTGTTTATCGCAATAATCAGGTAATTCCATCGTGTAAGGCTTCAACGATTTTGGATCGGCAACCTTGTCTTCAGTGCTAGCAAGACTCGCCATCATTTCCGGCGTGCGCTTGAGTATCCAAACTGGTTTACCGCGCCATTCTACTGTTCTCATCTCACCCGGATTTAAAGTCGAAATATCTACTTCTACCGGCGCACCTGCCGCCTTAGCACGTTCAGACGGCTGAAAGGTGCTGACTAGCGCACCTGCCGTTGCTAAACCTGCAACACCACCCGCCGCGCACGTGGCGACGAGTAAGCCGCGGCGGCCAGAATCGACCTGCTTTTCAATACTCATACCAACCCCAATCTGTCAAAAATCAAAACTTGTCGAAGCATAAACCTACTTCTAGCAACCTTAAATTATAAAGGAGCCGAGAGTGGTTTTAAAGCAAAAGTTGTTTATAGGTTCAAACTGCGGCGCTTTTTTTCAGTTTTGTCGGTTATTTTGATGCTTTCCGTTGATTATTTCTTATCAAGCAGAAAACGCTCAAAGTAATCGACACAAAGTTTGACAAATAAACCACCATGTAATTTGCCTTTGCGGATTAAAATATTGCTACTTTGTCATACATAACCTGGGAGTCAACATGAGCATGATGCAAGAATTTAAGAGTTTTGCCAGCAAAGGCAATGTGGTTGATTTAGCGGTCGGCGTCATCATTGGTGCAGCGTTTGGCAAGATTGTTGACTCTTTGGTAGCCGATATCGTGATGCCTGTTGTTGGTAAAATTTTCGGTGGTTTAGATTTTTCCAACTACTATGTAGCGTTAAATGGTCAGGCTAGCGGCCTTACCTTGGTAGAAGCAAAAAAAGCTGGTGCCGTACTGGCATACGGTAATTTCATCACGATTGCACTTAACTTTGTTATTTTGGCTTTTCTGATTTTTCAAATGGTAAGAATGTTTAACAAGATGAAAAAGGACGAGCCGGCAGCACCAGCTGCAGCGCCGGTAACACCTGAGGATGTGATTTTGCTGCGTGAAATTCGTGATGCCTTAAAAAAGTAACACCCACTTGCAGTAAAAATTTAGGCATAAAAAAGCCGCTAATTTCAAAGTAACTTTAAGAATTAGCGGCTTTTTTATATCAAACTGGATTATCGATATCGACAAAATGATGCGCTAACCCAAACTTCTCAGCCAGGTGTTGTCCCAAAGCCTGTATGCCGTATCGTTCAGTCGCATGATGTCCGCATGCCAGATAAGCCACGCCAGACTCACGTGCCAGATGCACGGTGGGTTCAGAAATTTCTCCACTTAAGTAGACACTGGCACCGGCACTGATCGCCTGATCCAGCATGTTTTGTGCCGCGCCGGTACACCATGCGATCTTAGCGACTAGCTGCTCTGGATCACCAATCAACAAAGGCTTGCGGCCCAGGCGTGCTTCAATTTGTGCGACCAGTTGTCCGACGGTACGCAGAGAGGCGTCCTCAGCGATGCCGATCCAGCCCAGATCATCCTCACCAAATCGCGCTTTTGGTAACAAGCTCAATTGCTGCGCCAGTTGTGCGTTATTACCGAGCTGAGCATGCATGTCCAACGGAAAATGGTAGGCGAACAAAGAAATATCATGCTCTAGCAACAGCTTTAACCTCTTGTGCTTTTGCCCGATGACTCGCATGTCTTCGCCGCGCCAAAAATAACCGTGGTGTACCAAGATCGCATCGGCTTTTAAATGAACCGCTTTTTCCAGCAGCGCCAAACTGGCCGTGACCCCGGTCACGATACGTTTAATCTGTTCACGCCCTTCCACCTGCACGCCATTTGGGCAATAATCACGAAAGCGGTTAATCTGTAGCTCTTCTGCCAAATAGTCCGATAGCTTTGCTCTCGTCACTGATTGCGGCTGTGTCATTTTCACTTGATTCATTTTTTCTGGTTCCTCTATGCGACGTCTCTGGCTCTTATTTGCGCAAACCATTACGGTGGCTTTAGCACTCTGGTTTATTGTAACCACCTTAAAACCAGAATGGGCAAACAAGGGGTTCAGCGGCAATCAAAGCCTGCGCATGGCGTCCACAGTCACAATGCAAGAAGCACCTGCAAATTCTGTCGCCAGCCAAAGTTCGTATCGAAATGCGGCCAAGCGCGCGATGCCATCGGTGGTCAATATTTACACTTCAAAAGAGGCAAAGCAAACAAATAATCCCTTGCTGAACGATCCATTCCTAAAGCGCTTTTTTGGCGACCAGCAGAATCAACAAGCGGAAAAACAAGTCAGCCTTGGCTCTGGCGTTATTCTCAGTCCAGAGGGCTATATCCTGACCAACAACCATGTGGTCGAAGCTGCTGAAGAAATTGATATCGTGTTAGCCGATGGGCGCAAATCGATTGCCAAAGTCATAGGCACTGATCCAGAGACCGATTTGGCTGTGATTAAAATTGATTTGCCGGATTTGCCTGCAATCACATTAGGACATCCCGAACAAGCAAGCGTCGGTGATGTGGTGCTGGCGATCGGTAATCCGTTTGGCGTGGGCCAAACAGTGACGATGGGAATTATCTCTGCGCTGGGACGCAATCATCTCGACATCAATACCTTTGAAAATTTTATCCAGACCGATGCTGCGATCAATCCCGGCAACTCGGGCGGCGCATTGGTCGATGTCAACGGCAATTTATTAGGAATTAATACTGCGATCTATTCCCGCAGCGGCGGCTCGCTGGGGATAGGCTTTGCAATTCCTGTAACCACCATCAAAACAGTGATGGAATCGATTATCAAAAATGGGCAAGTCGTGCGCGGTTGGATCGGCGTAGAACCGCAAGACATCACACCAGAACTGGCAGAAAGTTTTGGCATCAAACAAAAATCCGGTGCGATTATTGCGGGCGTAATTCGTGGTGGGCCAGCGGATAAAGCAGGCATCAAGCCGGGTGATATTTTGCTGGCGATTGAAGGCAAACCGGTCGCCGACACTACCGAAATGCTGAATCTGATTGCGCAATTGCCACCCAACCAAAAAGCTAAAATTGCCGTTTTACGCAATACCGCAGAATCAACGTTTGAAGTATTTATAGGCAAGCGCCCGGTTCTAAAACGAGAAGAATAAGCGACTCCGCGCACTAATGGAAAAAGTTAATATGCTGCTGCGCTAGTATGATTTAGCCAATATTTTATCTAAAATACATAATCAGCCTGCTAGTGAACATTAAATATACTCCCACCATGTATATTTAATTGTCCAATCATTTACTGGACAATACGGCATTTTTCATAAAAATGAGGGGGAGTATATTGAAATTGGCACGAATTTTGATCAATTCAATTATTTAAACAATGCATGGGGTTTGCTTTACATCCCTGCACTACACAATAAAAAATATACATTTAATACATGGTTCACCAGCACTTAAAAGACGCAAAGGCACGCAATGCATATCCGTGATTTAAAACGCTTTCTGTTCGAATTATCCGAAAACAATAACCGCGCCTGGTTCGTCATGAACAAGCCTCGCTACGATATTTTACGCGCTGAATTTTTAGAACTCGTGACTGATCTGATCGCTAAAATCAGCAAATTTGATCCGGCGATCATTGGTTGCGAGCCCAAAAAAGCTTTGTTCCGTATCAACCGCGACATGCGCTTTTCTGCAGATAAATCGCCTTACAAGACCACCTTCTCCGCCTCGATTTTGCCTAGCGGTCGCAAGAAACCTAGCGAAGGTGGTGGCCCTGCTTATTATTTTCAGATTGATGCGACGGGACGATTGTTCTTCGCTGTGGGCGAATACATGCCGCCATCGGATCGCTTGCGCGCCATCCGCAATCAGATCCTGGCTGATCCAGAGGGTTTTTCTAAAGTCTTAAAAAATAAAGGGCTGAAACAAATTTTTGGTAGCTTGCAAGAGGAAGGGAAATTAACCCGGCCGCCCAAAGGCTTTGATCCAGAATCGCCGCACATCGAGCAAATTAAGCTGAAGAATTTTATGGTCTGGACCGAGTTTACGCTGGATGAAACCACGCCAGAACAAATGGGGGAAATTGTCACCGAAGGTTTTAAGGCAGCCTATCCCCTGGTCAGCTGGTTGCGCACCGCCGCTAGTAGCGTGGCCCAAGACTAATCAGGGACTTCATCCGGTGCTTGCGTGGCTTTGACAAAGATCGGAGCCACCAGCAAACCCAATTCAAATAAAAACCACATCGGCAATGCCAGTGAGAACTGGCTGACTATGTCAGGTGGCGTCACAATCGCGGCAACCACAAAGGCGCCGACGATGATGTAAGGACGCATCGCCTTCAACTGCTCTACCGATACCAGTCCCATGCGTACCAACACCACGACCACAATCGGCACTTCAAATGTCATGCCAAAGGCAAGGCACATCGACATCACAAAATCGAGGTAATTTTCTATGTCCGGCGAAACGGTAATTGAGGTCGGTGCAAACTCGCTGATGAATTTAAATACGCGCCCAAACACGAAGAAATAACAAAACGCCACGCCAGAAAAAAACAGCAGTGAAGAGGAAATCACTAAAGGCGCCACCAACCTTTTCTCATGCGAATATAAACCAGGCGCGACAAATGCCCAGACTTGATACAACACCCATGGTAGCGCCAGCATAAACGCTAAAAGCAAGGTCACTTTCATCGGTACCAGAAAAGGAGAAATCACACCCGTCGCAATCATCTTGGCACCAACAGGCAAGGATGCAATCATCGGCTTCGCCAGAAAATCATAAATGGCAGAAGGCCCGGGCCAGGCAAACAAAGCCGCACAGACAATCGCAATACCGATCGATGCTTTGACCAGCCGATCACGCAATTCGACCAGATGCGAGATAAACGTGTCTTCAACTCCCGATACTTGTGGGTCACTCATGCTGGTGCAGAACCTATAACAATGTGGAAAATGATATGACTAGCGATAAGGCATGTCATTTAAAAGAAACTGGCGGAAGAATTGCGTTTTGCTCTGAACTTGGCAACCCGCGCCGCGCCGGACATCACATGACTGCGACCGCCATGACGATTTTTATACCAGGCAGGAATTGCTGATGTCTTAGCGATCTTTTTACGACGGAAATCTTTTGCCTTAAAAGCCAGATGACTCACGCTGGGTGGATTGAGCAAGGAAGAATCCGTTTCTGGATCTTGCCAGGCAGAGCGGATATCGTTCTGCGTTTCAGACAAACCTTTAGCAATCGACTGCCCGACGTCCTGCACTGCCTCTTGCGCATCTTTATGCATCTGACGCAACTCATCAAGCTCAATCTCACGACTGACTTCCGATTTCACTTCGTTGATGTAACGTTGGGCACGACCAAATAAAGTGCCAGCCATACGCGCTACTTTTGGCAGTTTTTCAGGACCGATTACGATTAAAGCAACCACGCCAATTAACGCCAACTTACTGATGCCAAGATCTATCATGAGTGGTGTCTTTTAAAACCAGAGGCTAGCAATCTGAGGTAGCAACATCAGAGCTTGGATTTTTCTTTAGCATCAACATCAATTGTTGTACCCGATGTTTTATCCGCGACTTTTTGTGCGTCTGCAGCCTTCTCTTCTTCGCCCTTGACGCCGTCTTTAAAACCTTTGACAGCCTTGCCAAGATCGGACCCGATGTTGCCAATTTTTTTGGTGCCGAATACCAGCATCACAATGACCAACACAATTAACCAGTGCCAAATACTGAATGAACCCATGATATCTCCTAAAACGAGCGTGAACGCTCAGACAAATTATTGATCTATAAGAAGCGGTTGATGCGGAACTATCGCTGACCGCGCCATGGCTGCGGACCGCCAATCACATGTAAATGAAGATGATACACCTCTTGCCCGCCATCCGGTCCGGTGTTGATCAGCGTCTTGTAACCACCACTGACGTTACCATCGATATCTTGCGTGAGACCGCAACCTTGCTCTTGCGCCAATTTAGGCGCCAGCGCTAACATCCGCCCCAACATGCCTGCATGCTCCGGAGTTGTTTGCGCCAGAGTTTCTACATGCTGCTTGGGAATAATTAAAAAATGCACCGGAGCAGCAGGATTAATATCTTTAAACGCCAGAAACTCTTCGTCTTCATAAACCACACTAGACGGAATTTGTTTTGCCACAATTTTACAGAAAATACAGTTACTCACGGTGTCCTCATATTGTTGTGCAAGACGGTTGAAATACAGTTAAAAAATTTGCTTAAATTCTTATAGGACTTATGCCAAATTGTCCCAGCAAGGCGTAGCGACGAAGGCAGTACTTTAGTACGACTAGGCGCTGCAACGCAGCTGGGGCGATTTCGCGTAAGTTCTAACTTAATCTGGGCGGGAAGCTTTTTCCTCGATACCAGATAAGCCTTCGCGTCTTGCCAACTCATTCAAGACATCTTGCGGTGTCAAATCAAACTGTGCCAGCAAGACCATGGAATGAAACCAGAGATCGGCACATTCATACAAGACTTTAGATTTGTCACCTGATACACGGGCATCTTTGGCGGCCATTACAGTTTCGGTCGCTTCTTCGCCAATTTTTTTGAGTATCGCGTCGTCGCCCTTGGAAAACAAACGCGCGACATACGAAGTTGCCGGGTCGCCGCCGTTAGCAGCTTTGCGGCTCTCAATGACTTCAGACAGTCGCTTTAAGGTTTCACTCATACAATCTTTTCTGATTACTGGTCATTATTTGTAGATGGTTTCTGGGTCTTTTAAGACCGGATCAACTGCCTCCCAGTCACCGTCATTGACGCCACCTTCAAACTTTTGGAAGAAGCAAGAATGGCGACCCGTATGGCAAGCGATGCTATCGACTTGTTCTATTTTGAGCAATACCACGTCTTCATCACAATCCAGGCGTATCTCTAATACCTTTTGAACATGACCGGATTCTTCACCTTTGTGCCATAACTTTTTACGCGAACGGCTCCAGTAAACGGCCTCGCCTAATTCCACTGTTTTGGTTAGTGCATCGCGGTTCATCCAGGCAAACATCAGCACATCATTGCTGGATGCTTCTTGCGCAATCACAGGTACCAGACCTTGATCGTCCCAGCGCACTTTATTCAACCATTTTGACGCGCTCATGACAGTCTCATTGAAATCTGTTGTGCTGCCATGAATTTCTTGGCTTCTTGCACGGTATGTTGTCCATAATGGAAAATACTTGCGGCGAGTACCGCATCAGCGCCACCGATTTTGATGCCGTCGGCTAAGTCTTGTAGACCACCAACGCCACCGGAAGCGATCACCGGTATTGAGACTGCGTCCGACACTGCACGTGTCAGTCCCAGGTCAAAACCAATCTTGGTGCCATCTCTGTCCATACTAGTCAGCAGAATTTCTCCAGCGCCCAAGCGTGCCATATTTTGCGCCCACTCCACTGCATCTAAGCCAGTGGCGTTGCGACCGCCATGCGTAAAGACTTCCCATTTTCCAGGCGCCGTTTGTTTTGCGTCAATCGCCACAACAATGCACTGTGATCCGTATTTTTGCGATGCTTCAAACACCAATTGCGGATTGGTCACCGCAGATGTGTTGATGCCAATCTTATCTGCACCGGCATTTAATAAGCGACGCACATCGGCCACAGTGCGTACGCCACCACCCACCGTTAAAGGAATAAATACTTGTGACGCGACTGCCTCGATAATCGGCAAAATTAAATCGCGTCCGTCACTGGACGCGGTGATATCAAGAAAGGTAATTTCATCAGCGCCTTGTCCATCATAGCGGCGCGCAATCTCAACTGGATCACCGGCGTCACGCAGTTCCTGAAAATTGATGCCCTTGACGACACGACCAGCAGTCACGTCAAGACAAGGGATAATGCGCTTTGCTAAAGCCATACTTAATTTTCTTCGCTATCGTCTATGTCATCAAATTCATCGGCGCGTTCCTGTGCGCTGGCAAGATCTAATGTGCCTTCGTAAATAGAACGGCCACAAATCACGCCTTCTATCCCCTCGCCTTGCACCGCGCACAAGGCTTCAACATCTTGCAGATTATGGACGCCGCCAGATGCAATCACCGGAATACTCACAGCTTGCGCCAGCTTGACTGTGGCTTCGATATTGACGCCGCCCATCATGCCATCGCGGCCGATGTCGGTATAAATAATCGACTCGACGCCGTAACCTTCAAATTTTTTCGCCAGATCGATGACTTCATGACCCGACAGTTTGCTCCAGCCATCGGTAGCGACCTTGCCATCTTTGGCGTCAATACCGACAATAATTTGTCCTGGGAAGGCACCACAGGCATCTGCCAGAAATCCAGGATTTTTGACTGCTGCGGTGCCGATGATGATGTAGCTGATACCGTCATCCAGATAACGCTCTATCGTATCCAGATCACGTATACCGCCACCGAGTTGCACCGGGATTTCATCAATATCATTTTCTTCCGCAAACTCACGCACCGCCTTCAAAATCGCTTTGACTGCTGTTTCATTTTTTGGCTTACCTGCGAAAGCTCCGTTCAGATCGACCAGATGTAGTCGTCTTGCGCCTTGCTCTAGCCAATGACGCGCCATCTCGGCGGGGTCTTCGGAGAACACGGTGGCTTGGTTCATATCACCTTGTTTAAGGCGTACGCAGTGACCGTCTTTCAGGTCGATAGCAGGAATGAGCAGCATGGCTGTATAAAGTTAAGTAATTAAAGACAGAATAAATGGGTAAATCAGTTTGACGGTATCACAAGCTTAAGGGTTCCAGTGTACAAAGTTTTTGTATAGTTGCAAGCCAGCATGTGCACTCTTTTCAGGATGGAATTGCGTGGCAAAAATATTATCTCTTGCAACTGCACAGGCGAACGGCGTGCCATAGTCGGTAGTTCCGACTGTGTGTGCCACATCGGCTGGCTGAGCATAGTAACTATGAACAAAATAGAAATAAGCCTCATCGGCAATATCTTGCCAGAGCGCATGTACTTGGCCTTGCGTCCGTGCTTGCCTGACTTTATTCCACCCCATTTGCGGCACTTTAAAACGCGACCCGTCATCTTGTAGCTGACCGTCCAGCGCAAAACGCACTACTTTGCCAGGCAATAAACCCAATCCCGGCGTATTGCCTTCATCGCTCAGATCAAACAGCATTTGCTCACCTACGCAAACGCCAAACAGCGGTTTGCTACGCGCAGCTTGCAATACTGCCTCTTGCACACCGGATTCGCGCAGACTGCGCATGCAATCGGGCATCGCGCCCTGGCCTGGCAACACCAGGCGATCGGCACTTTGGATATCGGTGATCTCGCCAGAAATTTTGACATCGGCGTCCGGCGCGACTGCACGCAGGGCTTGCGCTACTGAGCGCAAATTGCCCATGCCGTAATCGACTACAACAATTTTATTCATGCTGATGAGTTTATTTGGCTAATGATTTAGCAATTTAAAGAATAAATTCAGAATCAAATTCAAAGACATCTTAAGCAGCAAATGTAAGGCCTGAGATTCTGGTTTGATTCAGATTTGATTCAAACAGAATTACAAGCTGCCTTTGGTCGATGGAATGGTACCAGCAGCGCGCGCATCTAATTCAGCCGCCATACGCAAGGCTCGGCCAAAGGCCTTGAAGACGGTTTCGCATTGATGGTGAGCATTATCGCCACGTAGATTATCGATATGCAAAGATACCAACGCGTGGTTCACAAAACCCTGAAAAAATTCATGGGTCAAATCGACATCGAACGACCCTATCATGGCGCGCTTAAACGGTACGTGGAACTCTAGTCCAGGGCGACCGGAAAAATCAATCACCACACGCGATAAAGCTTCATCTAGCGGCACATAAGAATGACCGTAACGACGAATACCTTTTTTGTCACCGATAGCTTTTGCAAATGCCTGACCGAGCGTAATACCGACATCTTCTACCGTATGGTGTGCATCGATATGCAAATCACCGACGGCTTCAATTTCCAGATCGATTAAACCATGACGGGCAATCTGATCCAGCATGTGATCCAGAAAGGGAACGCCCGTATTGAGCTTTTGCTTTCCGGTTCCGTCAATATTGATGGCGACGCGGATCTGAGTTTCGTTAGTATTGCGGCTTACTTCAGCAGTGCGTTGGGCTTGCATGATTTTGATCTTTGAATTTGAACCGGTGGTCTGGTCTTTAGTTTGCGGCTTTATAAAAGTCGGGCTTTAAGACTGAGCCTAACTATGAAGCAACCAAGGATGCTTTAAAAGCCGCGAGAAATAAGGCGTTTTCCTGCGGATTACTGACGGTGATACGCAAGCAGTTTTCCAGCAGCCCATGCATTTTACCTACATTTTTGACTAAAATTTTTTGTTCCAGCAATTTGGCAAAGACTTGTTCCGCTTTTGTCACGCGTATCAGTAGGAAATTTGCCGCTGATGGAAACACTTGCACGCCCGGCAATGCCGCCAAGGCTGCGCTGAGCTCACTGCGCTGGTGACGTAATTCAGCTGCTTGCGCATCCAGAATATCTGCATGCTCCAGCACAAACTCTGCCGCGGCTTGCGTCAGGACATTGATGTTGTAAGGTGGCCGGACTTTTTCGAACTCTTGCATCAGCGCGTTGTTGCCCGACATGTAACCGAGGCGGATACCAGCTAGGCCGAGCTTCGATACGGTACGCATCACAACCAGATTATCGAATTCGGCCAGACGTGGCATAAAACTGGTTTGTGCAAAAGGTTGATAGGCTTCGTCCACAATCACCACGCCACTGTCGCCGACCGCGTGCAGAATTTCTTCCATCTCACCGGTATTAAACAAGGTGCCGGTCGGATTATTCGGGTAAGCCAGATAGATAATTGCAGGACGATGTTCTGCGATCGCGGCCAGCATAGCGGCTTTGTCTAAGCTGAAATCAGGATGAAACGGCACGCCGATAAATTCTAGCCCGGCGAAACGTGCAGAAATCGCATACATCACAAAACCTGGGATAGGTGCCAACACTTTTGCACCTGGCTTGGCGCAGGCAACCGAGACCATACTGATCAGCTCATCAGAGCCATTGCCAAGGACGACATCAAAACCTACCGGGACGCCAAGCTTGTCGCTGATGGCGGCTTTTAACGCGGAATAAGACGGAATGGGGTAACGGTTTAAAGCCACTTCAGACAAACGTTGTGCCAGTTCCAAACGCAGAGACTCCGGCAGCGTGTAGGGATTTTCCATGGCATCGAGTTTGACGAAACCGGCGGAGTCCTGCACATGGTAGGCAGACAACGCGCGCACGTCAGAACGAATAATATTTTCAATCAATGACAAAATATACTCCCACTTGTATTTTTAATCGTCCATACATTATCTGAACTATGTATGCTATTTAGTCGCATACTCCCCTATTTTTACTCAATTATAGGTTCAGATTCAAGTTCTGAACGCTGGGTTTTAGCAGGTAAATTTAATGATCAATTCTGAGCATAAATTCAAGCAGCTTCCAGACGACTCAAGCGCTCTACAATCCGCTCGCAATAATCCTGATTCAATTCAAAGCCGACGAAGTCACGACCACAATTTCTCGCAGCTACCGCCGTGGTGCCGCTGCCCATAAACGGATCTAAGACAACGCCGCCAACCGGGCATGAGGCTTTGATCATGCGCTCAATAATCTCTAGTGGTTTCTGGGTTGGATGATCTTCCCGTTCGGCATGTTCACGATGTAGGCGGGATACGCTCCAAATATCTTTTGGGTTGTAGCCCAGTTCCAGCCATTTCGCGCCCTCAAAAATCTTGCGGCTACGTGCCTTTTTAGTCACGGCGTCGTAGGGAATGCGGATGGCGTCCAGATCAAAGTAATAATCTTTCGCCTTAACGAAAAAACCGATGCTGTCGTGCACAGATGAATACTTGCGCACACTGCCCCCCATCGACGGCACCCGTCTGTCCCAGATAATTTCATTCATCATGCTCATGCGCTGTTTGAGCATGACAAAAATCTCAGGTGAGTAGCGCCAGGTCAAAAAAATGTACAGACTGCCGTTTTCTTTTAGCTTAGGCAAAGCTGTGTCAATCCATTGCTCTGTCCAGGCAAGATAGTCAGCGGATGCCATTTTGTCTGAATCGTTGCCGTAATCCTTACCCAATCCGTAAGGTGGATCTGCCAGCAACAAATCAACGCTGGCATCGGGAATACGCGCTAAACCGATCAGCGCATCCTCACAAAATATCTGATTACGCCAACTGCTCACCAGATCTGTCATGACGTCATTTCAAGCGCAATTCGGCGCTGCGTGCATGCGCTTGCAAGCCTTCGCCATACGCTAACTCTGCGGCAACGCGACCCAAGGTTTGTGCGCCCTGTTCGCTAACGTAGATGATTGATGAACGTTTTTGAAAATCGTACACGCCAAGCGGTGATGAGAACCGTGCAGTACGTGAGGTCGGCAATACATGGTTTGGTCCGGCGCAGTAGTCCCCCAGCGCTTCCGACGAAAAACGTCCTAAGAACATCGCACCGGCATGGCGAATTTTGTCCGCCCACTGCTGGGGATTTTCAGTAGAAATCTCTAAATGTTCTGCCGCAATATCGTTCGCAATATCGCAGGCTTGTTGCATGTCTTTGACCTTGATCAAAGCTCCACGGTTAGTCAATGAAGTACGAATGACTTCCTGACGCGGCATGGTCGGCAATAATTTATCAATGCTGGCGTGTACGGCATTAATGTAGGCGGCATCAGGACATAGCAAAATAGATTGCGCCAGCTCATCATGCTCTGCTTGCGAGAACAAATCCATGGCGATCCAGTCTGGATCAGTGCTGCCGTCGCAAATTACTAAAATCTCAGAGGGGCCTGCGATCATATCAATACCCACCGTACCGAAGACACGGCGCTTGGCCGCAGCAACATAGGCATTGCCGGGCCCGACAATTTTATCTACTTGGGGAATGGTCTCGGTACCGTAGGCCAGAGCACCAACCGCTTGAGCACCGCCAATAGTGAAGACACGGTCTACGCCAGCAATCGCGGCGGCAGCCAATACCAAAGGATTTTTGATGCCATCAGGCGTTGGTACGACCATGATAATTTCTTTGACTCCGGCGACTTTAGCCGGAATCGCATTCATCAATACCGATGAGGGATAGGCAGCCTTGCCACCCGGAACGTAAAGTCCAACTCGATCTAAGGGTGTCACTTTTTGACCAAGCACTGTGCCGTCGGCCTCGGTATAGCTAAAGCCCGCTGAGCCGCATTCAATTTTTTGCTGTTCGTGGTAAGCACGTACTCTGGCTGCGGCGGCCTCTAACGCGTGACGACGCTCTGCCGTCAGCGATGCCAATGCCGCATGCATCTCTTGCTGAGTCAATTCCAATGCACCCATACTGCTTGCCTGCAAGCGGTCAAACCGGTTCGTTGCAGCGAGCACTGCCGCATCACCATGTTTTTTTACTTCCGCCAAAATCTGTGCCGCTGCCTGATCAATTGCGGCATCTTCACTGGCTTCAAACGCTAGCAAGGCACTAAGCGTCTGTGCGAATCCTGGTGCGCTGGCGTCTAATTTTCGGATCGGAAGCGAGCTGATGGAAGATGGCTGTGGTGAAGAATAAGCAGAAGAATTGGACGACATGATGTTCTCGATCTATTTTTTAGTGGCGCGCTCAAATGCTTCAAGGATAGGTTGCAAGCGCTCACGTTTCATTTTTAAAGCAGCTTGGTTGACCACCAGTCGGGAAGAAATATCCATGATGTGTTCAACCTCAACCAGATTATTCGCAATCAAGGTGTTGCCGGTACTGACCAGATCAACGATGGCATCGGACAAACCGACTAACGGAGCCAGTTCCATGGAGCCATACAGTTTGATCAAATCAACGTGTACGCCTTTGCTGGCAAAATGCTCACGAGCGGTTTCGGTATATTTCGTTGCGACCCGCAGGCGTGCACCCTGACGTACCGCGTTGGCATAATCAAAACCGACCGATACCGCGACTGACATGCGGCATTTAGCAATGTCCAAATCCAAAGGCTGGTATAAGCCTTCCCCACCGTGCTCATGCAGAACATCCTTACCTGCCACGCCCAAATCCGCTGCACCATATTGCACATAGGTTGGCACATCAGAAGCACGGACAATAATCACACGTACATGAGGATCGTTGGTCGCTAAAATCAACTTGCGCGACTTCTCTGGATCTTCGGTCACGCGGATACCGGCAGCTTCTAATAACGGCAGAGTCTCTTCAAAAATACGACCTTTGGAGAGCGCCAGGGTCAATTGGGTCGACATTATTTGACTCGCTTAATTAATGCACCGACACCGGACAATTTGACTTCCATCCGATCGTAACCTCGATCTAGATGGTAAATACGGTCTATCAGGGTTTCGCCCTCAGCAGCCAGACCGGCAATGACCAGCGACGCCGAAGCGCGTAAGTCTGTCGCCATGACTGGAGCGCCGACCAGTTTATCAACGCCGGAAATCATCGCAGTGTGGCCATCGATTTCTATATGTGCGCCCAAGCGATTCATTTCTTGTACGTGCATAAAACGATTTTCAAAGATCGTTTCAGTCACGCGGCTGCTACCCTGGGCGATGCAATTAACCGCCATAAACTGCGCCTGCATATCGGTAGGAAAGCCGGGATATTCGGTGGTACGGAAACTGACGGCCTTAGGACGTGCGCCCATTTGTGCGCGTATCCAATCTGTGCCACTGGTCAGGATGACGCCGGCTTCACGCAACTTATCTAATGCCACATCCAGAATATCGCTACGTACATTTTTTAAGGTGATGTCGCCACCTGCTGCCGCGACTGCGCAAAGGAAGGTTGCAGTTTCAATCCGGTCTGCAATCACGGCGTGAGCCGCGCCATGCAAGCGATCAACACCCTGGATAACCAGACGATCTGTGCCTATGCCTTCGATCTTGGCACCCATAGCCACCAATAAATGGGCAAGGTCAGTGACCTCGGGTTCGCGTGCCGCGTTTTCCAGTATGGTTTCGCCCTCAGCCAAGGTAGCTGCCATCAACAAATTTTCTGTACCTGTGACGGTAATCATATCGGTGACGACACGTGTACCCTTCAAACGCTTGGCTTTAGCATGGATGTAACCGGCCTCAATTGTGATCTCGGCACCCATAGCTTGCAGGCCTTTGATGTGCTGATCAACAGGACGTGAACCAATCGCACAACCGCCTGGCAGGGATACTTTTGCCTCGCCGAAACGCGCCAGCAAAGGGCCCAGGACCAGGATAGAAGCTCGCATGGTTTTTACCAGGTCATAGGGTGCTTCCAACTTGTCGATCGCAGCACCATTCAAGGTAACAACACCATTTTCTTGTGTGATGCGCAAACCCATCTGGCCGAGTAACTTCAGCATAGTGGACACATCTTGCAGCGATGGAACATTGTGCAAAACGACATCATCCGAACTCAATAAACCTGCGCACAAAATGGGCAAAGCTGCGTTCTTCGCACCAGAAATGCTGACGTCACCATTCAGGCGTTGTCCGCCTGTAATCAATAATTTATCCATTATTTTTGAAATTCGTCTGGAGTTAAAGTTTTCATCGACAGTGCGTGAATTTCTTCGCGCATGCGGTCGCCCAAAGCGGCGTACACCAATTGATGGCGCTGTATCAAACGCTTACCGATGAAGAGTTCGGACACAATCACTGCCGTAAAATGCTGCCCGTCGCCTTCGACTTCCAGATGACTGCAAGCGAGTCCGTCGGCAATATATTTTTTAATTTGTTCAGGAGTTGGAAACACGATGAGTCTTTCAAAATACGATATTAGTGCCTGAGCTTATAACCACGCTTTAGCATCTGTACTGCAATCACGACTAATGCAATAAAAAATACTAATACGACCGATAAACTGAAAAATGGATTAACGTCAGACTGTCCAAAGAAACCGTAGCGAAATCCATCAATCATGTAGAAAAACGGATTAAAGCGCGAAATGGTTTGCCATAACGGTGGCAGGGAGTGAATGGAATAAAACACACCCGACAAGAATGTCGCTGGCATGATCAAAAAGTTTTGGAAAGCAGATAAATGATCAAATTTCTCTGCCCAGATTCCAGCGATCAAGCCCATGGTTCCCAACATTGCTGCGCCTAAAAAAGCGAACATCAAAATCCATAAGGGCGCGACAAAACTGACGTTGGTGATCCAGATCGTCACGACAAATACGCCAAGACCAACCGCTAAACCACGCACGATAGACGCTAGTACATAGGCACTGAACATCTCCCAATGCGACAACGGTGGCAATAGAATAAAGACCAGATTACCAGTAATTTTTGATTGAATCAGCGAAGAAGAAGAGTTCGCAAACGCGTTTTGCAACACGCTCATCATCACTAAGCCTGGGACTAAAAATGCAGTGTACTTAACGTCTTTGTATACTTGCACATGTTCTTCCAGTGCGTGACCAAAAATCAGCAAATACAGTAAGGCCGTCATGATTGGCGCAGTGATCGTCTGGGTTGCAACCTTCCAGAAACGCAAAACCTCTTTGTAAAACAGAGTTTGAAAACCAATCATTTACGATCTCCCATAATTTGCAGGAAGACATCTTCCAGATCAGCTTGCTGAAGTTGCAGATCGTCAATCGCACAGCCACCAGTTCGGATCGCAGCGAGGATAGGCTCAACTTGCGAATACTCGGTGACACGCAAAACATATTCATCACCAGAGTGATGGGTCACCAGATCTTTAAGTCCCTCTGGAAATACGCCTTGTCCAGCGACTAATGTGACTTTGAGCTGAGATCCTGAGATACGTTTAATCAACGCGGCAGTGCTATCAAGCGCGACTACTTTACCCGTTTTTAGCATAGCAATACGATTGCAAAGCGCCTGAGCTTCTTCTAAATAGTGCGTGGTCAACACCACCGTATGGCCTTCTTTGTTCAAGCGGGAGACAAACTGCCACAAAGTTTGACGCAACTCTACGTCAACGCCAGCAGTTGGCTCATCCAACACGATCACAGGCGGCTTATGCACCAGAGCCTGGGCAACAAGTACCCGACGCTTCATACCGCCAGATAATGCACGCATATTGACATCAGCTTTATTGGTGAGATCAAGATTCTCCATGACCTCGTCTATCCATTTATCGTTATTCTTTAAACCGAAATAACCAGACTGCATACGCAAGGTCTCACGTACAGTAAAGAACGGATCGAATACCAGTTCTTGCGGCACAACACCAAGGTTCTTACGTGCTGCACGGTAATCCGTCACCACATCATGCCCCTGAATCTTGACCTGGCCTGAATCTGCACGATTGAGTCCGGCAATGATAGAAATCAAGGTTGTTTTGCCAGCTCCGTTAGGGCCTAGCAAACCGAAAAATTCACCTTCTTCAATAGAAAGCGAAACACCACCTAGCGCTTGCAGCGACTGGTAGCGTTTTTCAACATTAGTAATTTGTATGGCGGCCATGAAGACAATTATTGCGCTGTTGACTAGCGTTTATCCGGTGAGTCGCCAAAGATATGGCGAAAACCTTTAATTATAGGGGATTTTCGTGTCTTGAACCGGATTGACGCAATTGCTGATGACAATCGCTGTGGCGCTTATTAAGCCGCTAAGCCTTTGCAGACTTCTTGCTCACCACATCGATTATTACATTGTCAACCCGACAGTTCGAGAAAACTTTCAGTACAGGATCAATGTCGTTCGACTTGCGAAGGATTAGTGCTGAGAAGCTCAGACATGCCGTAAAGGGCGATTAAGCTAAGAAGATTTGAAGGAATAGATTTGAAATGAATAGTCTTATTTTTAAGACTCGCAGCACGCTGCCAATCAAGCATCACAGCAACTGCTGCCGAATCAACTACAACCAATGCAGACAGATCAAACTCAGTCTCGCCTTGAGAAATCGCAGACAAACCGGACTGCGCCACGCTCACGGCATTTTGCAGGCTAAGTTCACGGTTTGTTTGATACATATTACTTACTCCGTCAGGAATTAACTAATTTTTTACTGCCAATTTAGTTATCTGGCTTATTTATTAAACTTACTTTTCAGACTTATTTCTTTGGTGATCCCGCAGCCAACTTTTTATTTTTCTCAGACAGAGTTTTGATCAAACCGTCGATACCAGATTTAGTAATTTCTGCAGTAAAGGTGCCTTTGTAAGTTTCTACCAACCACGCACCTAAAACGTTGATGTCATAGATTTTCCATCCTGTCGCCAATTTTTCAAGGCGATAGTTGAGTTGCAAAGCTTCGCCATTTTTTTGTATTACCTGACTACGGACCTCAACATCGGTGTCTTCAGCTGCAGCACGAAAAGGTTTAAACTCTAAAGTCTGATCTTTGATTTGAGAGATCGCTCCCGAGTATGTGAATACCAACAATGTACGGAATTCATTGATCAACTGTTTTTGTTGTTCTGGTGTGGCATCGCGCCAGCTTTTACCTGCAGCCAACGAAGTCATGCGCTGAAAATCAACGAATGGCAACACCTTGGTTTCGACTAAGTCATATACGCGCTTTTGATTGCCGGATTGAATATCTTTGTCACTCTTAGCGATATCCATAATTTCTTGGCTCAAACGCTTTACCAATTGATCCGCTGCTTCATCTGCCGCCATGCTACTGCCAACAAATGCAAAGCTAGCGAACATAAACAAGATAAATTGTCTAAATAATTTCATGATTTTACTTTCCCCGCTCTCAAGAGCGTATTAATGATGTTGTTATTAACTGCCCAGACTATGGTCTGGTTGACCGCCTTTATATTTACTTACAAAGTGACGGTTTGGATTCAATCATCCTCGGCTTTAATTTGACCAGCCCGACGCTGCAGATAAGCATCGCGTAGAAAGACATAACGATCGAGCGAAGCTTCTTCTAACAACGCGCCCGCATCCAGAACAGAAGCCCGCTTATCCACTAAACGCACGACAGTGCCAATATTGCGATCCTTAACTGGCGTAACATAAGACCAGAGGTCACCTTTGTAATCAACTGGCGTAGCTACCGCATCACGTAGAGTTGAAGGACCTAATAACGGGAGTACCAAGTAAGGACCTGATTTAACACCCCAAGTCCCCAAGGTCTGACCAAAATCTTCCCGATGTTTTTGCATTCCTGCCGCAGAACCAATATCAATAACGCCACCAAGACCAAAAGTCGTATTCACAGCAACGCGCATGACATCAGTTACACCCTCGGCTACTTTACCTTGCAGCAAGTCATTCACCGCGGTCCAGACATCGCCGATATTGCCAAAGAAGTTGCTGATACCAGTTTGTACAAAACTTGGCAAAACAGCGCGATATGCCTTCGCTGTAGGTTTTAAAACTGCCTGATCAATGGCATCGTTAAAATTGAACATCACGCGATTAAAGCCCTCCAGCGGATCACGCGGATTATCACCAATATTGGTTTTTACGCTGATCTTGGTGAGAGTCTGAGAGGTAGTATCTTTAATCTCTTTGACCGTATCTTTAAGACTATCTTTGACCGTATTTGTTGCACATCCACTGAGAATCAAGGTCAAAGCCAAGACTAATCCAGTAATTTTTATTTGGGATTTCATTTTTTTTCATCCTTACCATCTGCTGCTTTACTGAACAAGAACTGACTAATCAGATTTTCAAGTACAACAGCGGATTGAGTCATTTTAATTCTGTCACCAGCTACCAAATTATTGGTATCACCGCCTGGTTCTAGGCCTATATATTGCTCACCTAAAAGACCTGCCGTCAAAATTTTGGCTGACGTATCTTTTGGAAATTTGTATTTATTTTCGAGTTGTAAAGTTACCGTTGCCTGGTAAGTTTTATCGTCAAATGTAATATTACCTACGCGACCGATTACCACGCCAGCACTCTTGACAGCTGCGCGCGGTTTTAAGCCACCAATATTATCAAACCGAGTTACGACATCGTAAGTTTTATCAAAAGATAAGGTACTCATATTGCCTGCCTTCAATGCCAGAAACAGCAAGGCAGCCGCACCCAATAAAACAAATAAGCCAACCCAGAAATCCAATGATTTTTTTTGCATAGACACCATCCAATTCATTCAGGAACCTCGTCCACATGGAGAGTATTCTCTTTAAAACGCTCGAAGCCCTTTTGTGCTCGCACTACCAAACAATTACTTAGACTAATTAAATGCTATTGAAACATTAATGCAGTCAACAGAAAATCTAAGGCAAGCACTAATAACGAAGAAATTACTACCGTACGAGTCGTCGCACGTGCTACGCCCTCAGGTGTAGGCTTAGCCTCGTAGCCTTGAAATAAGGCAACGAAAGTGACTGCGAATCCAAATACAATACTTTTGATGACACCGTTACCAATATCCTGAAAGACATCAACACCTGCCTGCATTTGCGACCAGAAAGCACCATTATCAACACCAATCAGCTTAACGCCAACCAGATAACCACCAATGACACCCATAGCATTGAAAATTGCAGTCAGTACAGGCATCGCAATCAAACCAGCTAAAAAACGAGGTGCGAGCACGCGCTGAATTGGATTTACCGCCATCATCTCCATCGCAGCCAATTGCTCGCCGGCTTTCATCAAGCCAATTTCTGCCGTCAACGACGTACCGGCGCGACCAGCAAATAACAAAGCGGTGACGACAGGTCCAAGCTCACGCGTCAGAGATAAGGCGACTAATAATCCCAAAGCCTCTTCAGAACCATAGCGATTCAAGGTATAAAAACCTTGATAACCCAATACAAAACCAACAAACAAACCAGACACCGCGATGATTACTAAGGAATAATTACCGATAAAATGAATCTGATCTGTCACTAAACGTGGTCTGCGCCATAATCCCAATGAACTAAACAAAATCGCAAAAAAACTGCGTGCAGCGTAACCAACGTCGGCCGCAGTCTCTCGCACGGCTTGCCCAAGGCGAGTAATCATCTTGCATCCCCTTGAGCAGATTGACCCTGCGTCACCAATTTGATGCCCAGATCCTCGGCTAACGATTTGCCAGGATAATGGAAAGGCACAGGACCATCAGTTTCCGCATGTACAAATTGCTTTACATACGGATCGTTAGAAGCGCGCATTTCCTCAGGCGAACCTTGTGCAACGATTTTCCCTTGCGACAAGAAGTAGACATAGTCAGCAATAGCAAAAGATTCATGCACATCATGCGATACAAGGATGGACGTAGACCCTAATGCATCATTCAAGTTCCGTATTAAGTTTGCGGTAACCCCCATAGAAATTGGGTCTAATCCGGCAAAAGGCTCGTCATACATAATCAACTGAGGGTCTAAGGCAACGGCTCTGGCCAAGGCTACACGGCGCGCCATACCACCTGAGATTTCCGCTGGCTTGAGTTGCGCTGCGTTGCGCAAACCGACTGCTTGCAATTTCATCAGTACCAGATCATGCAGCATCGCGTCGGGCAGATCAGTATGCTCACGCAACGGAAAAGCGACGTTGTCAAATACACTTAAATCTGTGAACAAGGCACCGTGCTGGAATAACATACCCATTTTGCGACGCAAAACATATAGATCTTTCGTGTTCAGAGTGTGAACATTTTGCCCATCCACCGTGACCGATCCTTGTTGCGGCAACAATTGGCCACCAATCAGACGCAAAATGGTTGTCTTGCCAGAGCCCGACCCGCCCATTACTGCGATTACTTTACGACGTGGAAAATCCATCTGGAGACCCGATAAAATCGAGCGATCTCCATAGCCAAAGTGTAAATCACGAATTTCGACGAGATTAGTCACAAATGAGTTTTAGTTTGCAAAGTCGAGATTGTAATGCAGAACTAGAAATTAGGCATGAATGCAATTACTTGCTAATAAAATATTAAAATAAACAATCTCTCAAAGAAACTTATTTTTATAAAATATTCATACTATTTATTAATGGAATACAAACTTATATTTATTTTTCTATGTTAGTAGAGGCAATAAATAAATGAATCTATAGTCAGCAATATAAATAAATCTGAAATAGTCTTTGTATTTTGTCTATAAAATACAGCATTGATGGCGGCATCGTACTGAATTTAAGATATTAGTATGGCAACTACAGTACATCCTTATAATAAAAATGCTACTTCAAACTCGTTTGCCGGTATTGGCCGCGAATAATAGTATCCCTGCAGTAAGTCGCAACCATATCGAATACAAAAAGCTGCTTGCTCTTTAGTCTCGACTCCTTCAGCGACAACTTTCATCTCCAAAGCTTTGGCAAACGCAATAATCGCCATCAACAGACGCTCACTCTTCGTACTATCCCCAATTGTAGAAATAAAGCCTTTATCAATTTTCAAAACGGTAACGGGGAATAACTTCAAATGATCCAGCGAAGAATAACCGGTTCCAAAATCATCCAGAGAGAAATGAATACCTTGCTCCGCAATAGCAGACAGTACCGCGACGGATGAACTGGGATCTCTGATTAAAGCACTTTCAGTAATTTCCAATTCTAAATTCCCAGCGTCCAAGCCAGATTCGGCAAGCACATCAAATACAAGTTTCGCCAGTCCAATCTGCTTAATCTGTATTGCCGACAAATTAACAGCAACCACTAAGTTACTACACTTAGCTGGAAATCGCTGTTGCCACTCTTTAAGCTGCTGGCAAGACTGCCGCAAAACCCAGTTGCCGATATCGACAATCAAACCGGTCTCTTCTGCGACTGACATAAACGCAATCGGTGATAACAAACCAAAACGCGGATGCTGCCAGCGTACCAATGCCTCCATCCCACCCAATGATCCATCAACAGAATTAATTTGTGCTTGATAGAAGACAAGAAATTCCTCCCTATCCAAGGCTTTATACAGGTCGTTTTTCATCAAACTACGAAACTCGACTGTCTCTTGCAATGATGCCGAATAGAATCGACTTTGATTGCGTCCATCTTGTTTAGCCTGATACATCGCCACATCGGCAAATTTGAGCAAATCATCGCCATTATTTGTCGATACATCGAGTAAAGCAATACCGATACTCGTCGTAATAATCTGCTCAGTCACTCCCGTTGATATCGGACATTGCAGCATTACTACAATACGATCGGCGAGCAACGCTGGCTGATCTTCATGCTCAAAATTGGTCATCAACACGACGAACTCATCGCCTCCCAGTCGACACAAAATATCACTGTCCCTAACGACAGTTCCCAATCGTCGCGCAATTTCGATCAATAATCTGTCGCCAGCTTCGTGCCCCAATGTGTCATTCACACTTTTGAAATCATCCAGGTCGAGTAACAGTACTGCCAGATTACTCTTACTTCTCCGTACCCTAGCTACTGCGGTTTCGAGCGCCAATTCAAATCCCCGTCGATTGATCAGGCCGGTGAGCTGATCATGTTCTGATAACTGCCGTAATTGCTCACGACTTTCTTTCAACTCATTTTCGATAACATAGCGCTGCCTCGCTTGTCGTACTGATCGGATCAAACCTCTGCCTGTAACCTCAGTCTTTAGTAAAAAATCCTGCGCTCCTAACTGCAAACAACGTTCAGCGATAAGTTCGTCATCCACCCCACTGAGCATCAGGATGACGACACTCTCAAACGGCCCATTTCTCAGTAGCCGAAGAACCTCAATCCCGTCCTGATCAGGTAAGCGATAGTCTAGCAAAATCGCGTCAAAGTGCTGCTCTGAAGCAAATGCTAAACCGCTCTGCGCGTTCGTTGCCTCAACGATCTCACAGACAACGGCGCTCTGACGCAAAGATCGCATCACGGATTGACGATCAAGTGCATCGTCATCAATTAACAATAAGCGAAGCGAAGAATTATTCATCGTTGGACCTGTTGTTTTGTTTGTCTCACTCCATAACCGGTAGTTCGACCACCCGCCAGAAATGATCGATCATCTCCATCACCCGCAAGAAACCATCGCCGACCTGACTTTTGACGATATAACCTGCAACATGCTTTTGGTAGGCCGCAACCTTATCCTCATCCGTCTTTGATGTGGTCAAAACAAATACGACCGCACTGGAAAGGGATGGATCATTGCGCAGTACCTCCAACATCTCCAGACCGTTCATTCTGGGCATATTGAGATCCAGCATAATCAAATACGGCTGACGAACGGCATTCGGCATTCGTAATAATTCGAGCGCTTCAATGCCATCTCTTGCACGTACTACCGGATTGATAATTTTTAACTTTTTAAGGGCGCGCTCAACACCCATGACGTCGACATCATCATCGTCAACCAGCATGATTGTGACGTCTTTATAACGCTTAGCTTTGTCTGGCATGGCGACCTCATTAAGTAATATTGACAGGCCATAGAAAACGGAATGTGCATCCAGTCTGCCCGTCAGAAACCAGCTGTACCGTACCACCGACAGATTCAACCGCTTTCTTTACCAGCGCCAGACCGATACCACTACCTTCAACTTCGTCGCGTGGCTTAAGAGTCTGAAACATGCCAAATACGCGTTGCTGATGCTCGGGCGCAATACCTGGGCCATCATCTTTGACGGTGAACTCTATGTAATGAGCGATACCTTTGTTTGCGTCATTGTTTGCGTCGTTGTTTAGGCGATTGTTTGCTTCATTATTTACACTCACGGCAATAATCTTTGCTCCGACAAAAATACGCCCATCCGGCTTGTTGTGATGTTTTATCGCATTACTGATTAGATTACGGAGCACCAAATTCAAAGGGACTTTTCGTGTTTGGACAGTAGGTAAATCGTCTGCGGCCTCCAATCGAATTGCCCCACTAGTTTTGAGTAATTCAAAAATATCGCTTACCAATACGCGGGTATCGACTGTCACGATTTCATCATCTGCCCGCCCGACGCGCGCATAAGCAAGTAAATCATCCAGCAACATCTCCATGCGCTGAATACGGCTTCTGATTAAATATAAATGCCGTTGTGTGTCTGGATTGAGCGTATCGGCTAAATCCTCAGAAATCCAGTTAGCCAGCTGATCTATGCCTCTTAACGGCGACTTCAGGTCATGTGAGGCGACATAGGTAAAATTATTTAACTCTTGATTGATGACGGTGACTTCTTGTATTTTTTTCTCAAGATTTTGTTGCGTCAGGAGAAGCATCTCATTTGTTTCAGTTAATTTCTGGGTACGCGCGATGACTTGCGCATCCAGCTCTTTGTTGAGTTGAGTCAGATTTCTCTCGGCCAGACCTCTGCGAGCTACTTCTGACTCTAGCTTTTTAATCGTTTCGTTGAGTAAAGTAGTGCTAGGAATTTTGAGTGCGGTTGGCATTAAGCGCCATAGCATCACTGCAGTCACCACCGACAACACAGCGGTAAATCCTTTGACCGAGGCATCAAGCCAATAAGCCGGCTCCCATATCGTTAAAATGGAAATCAAATGAGTCGTTCCGCAGGCAAAGATAAATGCGGAAAACATAATGAAGATCCAGTTAAATTCCAGATCATGCCGTCTGCGAACAAAAAAGATCAGTGCAAGGGGGATGGAGTAGTAAGAAATCCCAGTCAGCGTATCGGACGCGACGTAGAGCCAAAGCAAGGATGGCGTCCATAAATAACAATGACCGTGCGGCATAAACTCGCTAGTGATAATCCAACTTAGTAGTGAATCCATATCGCACACCTTTCTTGGTGTATAGGACAAACACAAAGCTCAAATTAATACTGTCATGAGTATATTTAATTTGTCCATATAATCATTGGACATTAAGGCATATTTCAAAAAAATAAAGGGGGAGTATATTGAATCTTTATCAATAATCTCAAAATCACGAACACTGGCAAGCTTGCTTAGCTATCGAAAAGTACTGTTTTTTTTAAATAAAACAGATGCATTACCGATGGGAAAAATCTATGAATCCAATGTAGCGCAGTACCGCTATATTTGCAAATATGTCTATTATTTTTTATTATTACCAACACGACATCTGTGTCTGCGTTGATACAGTTAGCTTATGAATCTCAATCAAGAGGGATTAATGGGAATTAACGTGGCAATAACGACTCCCGCATCAAAGTACTATCAACTTCGGTTGCGCCATAACAGACTTCACGGGTCGGCCATACTACCCATCGATTAGGCGCACCGCATGTCACTTACAATTCTATAAAGTGATCACTATGTAGTGAAAATCTGGTTTTAATCCATTAAGAAAAAAGGGAGAGAAGGCAAAAGCCCTCCCTCCCTTGTATCACTTATCCTGAAGCAGGATAGTGATCAAATGACTTACAACTTAGAACGTATAAGCTGCGCCAATGTTGAATGCACGACCAATTGCGCCTGCTTGATGCAAGGTTGCATTGTAGCCGAGTACATTACCAGCGTTACCGTATGTTGATGCATCGATAGGTGGTTGACGATCAAACATGTTCAACACTGTACCGTGTACTGTCCAGTTCTTGGTCAACTTATAAGTTGCTGTCATGTTAGTAGACAAGAACGATGCAATCGTACAGAAGCTATCTGGCTGAGTTTTTCCGAAGAAATAGTTACGGCCACCGACATCACGTGCAGCAGTTGCACAGCTGTTGCCATCGACTGATGGGTCGAGTGCTGAGAAACTACCTACCCAGTTAAGAGCAGTCGTCACGTTCAAAGGACCCTTGTCGTAACTGACAGTCAACTGTGCGCGGTTTTTAGGATTACCAGTATTACCACTGACACCTGATGGACCATGAGTACCTGCAAGTTCATACGTCTTATCAAGGAATGTCAGTTGATAGCTGAACATATGGGAGAACTGCAAACCGACCTTTACATCACCGTACGAATCAAGTTTAAATTTATATGATGTATCCAGATCGATGCCAGTTGTCTTAGTGCTACCAACGTTAACATAACCAGATGTTGCATAAGCAATCTGACCGACAGGAGGTACTGCAAGAACAGTTCCGCCATTACCATCAGCAATCGCTGTTTCCAATGGTGTTGAGCGAACGAAATTAGGAACGAAACCTGGTAACAAGGACGCTGTGTTGACTTGGTTCTTAATTTCAACCTGGTAGTAATCGATCGTCGTTGCCCAGCCTTTAATTGGCTCGATAATCAGACCAAACGTTGCTGAAGTCGATTTCTCAGGTTGCAGATCTTTGGTCGTGGTTTGTACATAAGCGGGTTGTACGCCGCAAGCTGCAACAACGTTACCTTTAGTCTTTGGATTTCCATCAGCACACAAAATTGGGTCATTAACCGCACCGGATGAGAAGAATGCTCCAGCAGTACCATTCTCTGCCGCATTAGGAGCGCGGAATCCTTGCGAATATGTACCACGCACAGTGATCATTTGATGAGGCGTAAATTTGAAGCCCACTTTTGGCGTTGATGAATTACCGTAAGTATCAAAATGATCGAAACGACCTGATACATCTAGTTCCAGATTTTTCAGGACTGGCGCAACTAATTCGAAAAATGCGGCGGTGTTATTTTCTTTACCAAAAGAGTACGCTCCACCGTTACCAACAGTTCCGTTTTGCAACAGCAGCGCGGATGGTGAATCAATTTTCTTATGCACAAAACTCAGACCAGTAGACAATCCCAACGCTCCGCCTGGCAACGCCATCAATTCGCGACCAAAACGCAATTCAGCAAAGGCCAACTCGGAGGTAGCTTCTTTAGAAAAATGCGGTGAAATTGCAGCAATATCTTCGGCAGTGTTACCACCAGTAATCTTGAAAGGGTTAGTTGCACGTGTCAGCGCAGCATAAAGTGCTGCACGATTAATATAACCAGAGTAGTCAGTATCAGAAACTACTTTTGAGTAACCTAAAGACGCGTTAACATCCCATCCAGCGAGGGAACCAGACAAATCACTAGCCAGACGATACGATTTAGTTTTTGTATCTGCAGAGGCATTTGAATCAACGTCTGGGATATAACCATAAATTCGAACGGCTTTGCCATAAGGATTGCCAGGGTAGTTAGCAGGCACCAAGAAACTTGGGATTACGTTAACAATTTGCGGCGCCTGACCCGGTACCAGCGTTGTGCTACCAGCAAATGAACCCGCTGGAAAAGTAGCAGGTAAGCCGCGATTGTTTTTGTTTTCGCTGCTGAACATTGATGCTTTGAGTTTCAATTCCCAATCGCCAGCTAATTTTTTAGTGAAGCCAGCCAACAAATTGAGATTTTCAGTTTCACTTAAAATATTTGAGGACGTATTGCTTACAGCGCAAGCGCCTGCGCTGTATTTAGCAAAATCACAAGCGGGTGTCGCAAAGCTAAAATTAGCTGGGTTAGTTGCACCACCAGTACCGGTCTGGTTATAGAAATATGGTGTATTGGTTGCAGTACGGCCAGCATTGGCAGCATTAGGTACGCCTGGATTCTGATTGATACCGCCACGTGAGGTCCAGTCACCATTTGCCCACAAATTGTTTGAGCGCTGGGAAACCTTAATTGGATCAGATTTGCGATATTCAACGCTACCAAAAGCATTGTAGCCATCTGTGTCAAGATCACCGAAACCATGAGACAAAGTCAGGTGGGTATTTTGACCGCCGCCATGCTGTGTAGCACCGGCTTCAGCACTAACAGCAGTACCTTTGTAAGATTTTTTCAAAATAACGTTGACCACGCCTGCGATCGCGTCTGAACCGTACATGGAGGAAGCACCATCTTTAAGTACCTCAATACGATCAACCATATCAAACGGGATGCTTGAAATATCGACGAATTGACGCTGCGCATCGTCGCCAACTGGGAACGGCGCCATACGGTGACCATCGATCAAGACCAAGGTTGCACCTACAGACAAACCGCGCAATGCAATACCACTGGCGCCACCGGCAAATGCGCCTGCGAAGCCTTGTGACAATGCACCTGCGCCATTAGATGTAATGTTATTGAGTACTTCTTGAACTGTCGTAAAACCTGATTTCGCCAAATCGTCTGAACTCAAAACCTGCACAGGACTCGGTGTTTCTTTGTTCGCGCGGCTAATCGCGGAACCTGTAATCGTAATACGCTGTGGCGCATCTGCTGAGGCCGTTGTTTCTTGCGCCATCGCTACTGAAGCGGTCATAGCGGATAGTGCACCACTAGCGATCACATGGGCGATTACCATCGGCATTAATTTCAATTGAAACTTCATAGTCTTCCCTTTTACATTAGTTACATTTAAAAGTGCGTTACTGTGGCGTCGTATTAAATCTTGCGGCCAAAACGACACCGAACCTGATACAACTTGAAACATCTTGAAACAACATGAAATCAAATTCCAGTTCTCGATGAAAACATTTTTACATATTCCATGTCAACAAATCAGTATTAGAAAAACCTGAAAACAACAAAACAAAGCATTAGAGTATCGATTTAACTTGCAATTAAGCAATGTATCTATCACTCCATTTTCATTGCTGGTTTTACGAAAATTCACTTGGCCTAAACTAGAAATAAGATGCAATTTCTGGCTGTACCGCCTAATGAAAACTTGCGTAAATTTATGCTTAATGCGGCTACTAACATTGATCACATTGCAAAATCATGTAAATCAAATGTAACGAAAGCGAAATAAGATAATTTTTGTATCAAGATAAAAAGCCTTGGCAAGACTTTTATAAACGAGAAGTAAGAGATGTAATGGATATGAAGAGCAGACGTATTTGATTGCAGACTATTTTATAGTCGATGCATTAACGTCAAATCGTTGACTAATACACAAAAACTGTCATTGGCGCCGTTTAGCCGGGACGGTTTTAATACTTTTCAAAAACAAGGTAACCCCCAAACAGTCACGATGGATATCGAACTTTTGGGGTGCTTGTAAATCGTTAACTTTAGGAATTACTACTAAATTGCCATTAAGTTACTACCAATTAACGCGGCAATACCGACTCCCCCATCAAAGCGGCATCCACTTCCCGAGCGCATTGACGGCCTTCACGGATCGCCCATACCACCAGCGATTGCCCGCGACGCATATCCCCTGCGGCGTAGACTTTGTCCACGTTAGTCTTGTAGCAATCAACACCGTCGGTCGTTGCTCTGGCATTGCCGCGGGCATCTTTTTCTACGCCGAAAGCGTCCAGCACTTGCTGTACCGGTGAAACAAAACCCATTGCGAGCAGCACTAGATCTGCCTTCATTTCAAACTCAGAATCGGGTACTTCTTGCATCTTGCCGTCTTTCCACTCCACACGGACAGCAATCAGCTTTTCTACTTTGCCGTTTTTTCCTTCTAAACGTTTAGTCGCGACCGCCCAATCACGTTCGCAACCTTCTTCGTGCGAAGAAGATGTGCGCATTTTGATCGGCCAATAAGGCCAGACCAGCGGCTTGTTCTCTGTTTCTGGTGGTTGCGGCATCAGTTCAAACTGGGTAACAGACTTAGCACCATGACGGTTAGAAGTACCGACGCAGTCTGAGCCGGTATCGCCACCACCAATGACAACCACATGCTTGGCGCTTGCCATGATCTGATCTTTGACCTTATCACCCGCGTTCACTTTATTTTGTGAAGGCAAGAAATCCATCGCAAAATGCACACCCTTTAACTCGCGGCCAGGCACCGGCAAATCGCGTGGTGTCTCAGCACCACCCGCGATGATGACTGCATCAAACTCTTTTTGTAGCTGCTCTGGTGAGACTGTTTCTTTCGACCAGTTGGTGACTGTTGAAGGAAAATCTTTACCAACCAAAGTGCTGGTACGGAACACCACACCCTCTGCCTGCATCTGTTCTACACGACGGTCAATATGCGTCTTTTCCATTTTAAAATCAGGAATACCATAGCGCAGCAGACCACCAATACGATCATTTTTTTCAAATACGGTCACATCATGCCCGACCCGTGCAAGTTGCTGCGCTGCAGCCAGACCGGCAGGACCGGAGCCGACGATCGCCACTTTCTTTCCAGTTTTAATCGCTGCGGGTTGTGGTTTGACCCAACCGTTTTCCCAGCCCTTGTCGATGATGAAATGCTCGATCGATTTAATTCCAACTGGCGCATCATTGATGCCCAAGGTGCATGCAGTTTCGCAGGGCGCGGGACAAATCCGACCCGTAAATTCCGGAAAATTATTAGTGGAATGCAGTGTCTCTAGGGCCTGCTGATAATTTCCGGTATAGACCAGATCATTCCAGTCTGGAATGATGTTATTCACTGGACACCCGTTATTACAAAAAGGGATGCCACAATCCATGCAACGAGCGCCCTGGATTTTTGCCTGATCATCGCTCAGATGAACTAAAAATTCTTTGTAGTGCTTTTTACGTGATTGCGGTGCTTCGCTCGCTTCTTGTAAGCGCTGGTATTCCATGAAGCCGGTTACTTTACCCATGTCTATTCCTTCAATTCTGATGTGGGCGATGCCCTGTCCAACTTATCAATAATGCTCTTGTCTGCGCTGAAAGATCGGCACGGGAGTGCATGAAAGTGATCCCGTGCGCTCGGTACACGCGGTACGATTAAGCAGCGATCGTGTCTTTTGCTTTAAGCGCCTGTTTTGCAACATACATTTCAGCCAAAGCGCGTTTATATTCTGTTGGGAATACTTTGACGAATTTAGAGCGACCACGCGCCCAGTCATCCAGCAAATTACGCGCCCGTGTACTGCCTGTATGTTTGAAGTGGCGCTCTATCATATGACGCAAAATCGCCTCATCTGTTTCGCCTTCACCACCGCGCAAACGGCTATGCCAGAGCGATGGATCAACCGTCGCTGCCTGCACATCGCCCGCCAAAACTGGTGCTAGTGCGACCATTGATAGATTACATCTGGCTTCAAATTCGCCATCAGGATCATAGACATAGGCAATACCGCCCGACATACCGGCAGCAAAATTACGTCCCGTGTCACCCAGCACAATCACGGTGCCGCCAGTCATATATTCGCATCCATGATCACCAGTACCTTCAACTACGGCCAACGCACCAGAGTTACGTACCGCAAAACGCTCGCCTGCGACGCCATTGATAAACGCCTCACCAGAAATAGCACCATATAAAACGGTGTTGCCGCAGATGATGTTATCTACCGCCCAGCCTCGGAACTCGGTATTAGGCCGAATAATGATACGTCCGCCGGACAAACCTTTGCCGACATAATCATTACCTTCGCCGACCAGATCCAGTGTCACGCCATGTGCCAAAAACGCACCGGCTGATTGACCGGCTGTGCCTTGCAATTGAATATGGATCGTATCGTCCGGCAATCCTGCATGACCATATTTTTTAGCGACTTCTCCGGACAACATGGTACCGACGGTACGGTTTAAATTTTTGATCGGTGAAATGAAAGAGACTTTTTCACCAGTATCTAAAGCTGTTTTCGCTTGCGCAATAAGCTTGTTATCGAGCGCGTTTTCTAAGCCATGATCTTGTACATCAACATGCTTGATCGGCGTATCTACAGGCACATCCGGTTGATAGAAAATACGACTGAAATCCAATCCCTTCGCTTTCCAGTGTCCAATCGCTTTTGACTTATCCAGCAAATCAACGCGGCCAATCAACTCGTCATAAGTACGGATGCCCAACTGCGCCATGATCTGACGTACTTCTTCTGCAACGAAGAAGAAGTAGTTGACGACATATTCCGGCTTGCCGGAAAACTTAGCGCGCAAAATCGGATCTTGTGTTGCAACACCAACAGGGCAGGTGTTCAAATGACATTTGCGCATCATGATGCAGCCTTCGACTACCAGTGGTGCAGTCGCAAAACCGATTTCATCCGCACCCAACATTGCGGCAATTACCACGTCACGCCCCGTCTTCATCTGACCATCTGCCTGTACACGCACACGGCCGCGCAAGCCATTCAGGACCAGAGTTTGCTGAGTTTCGGAAAGACCTAACTCCCATGGTGTACCAGCATGTTTAACGGACGACAAAGGTGATGCGCCGGTTCCGCCATCATGTCCCGCAATCACCAGATGATCGGCCTTGGCTTTAGAGACACCCGCGGCAACAGTACCAACGCCGACTTCGGATACCAATTTCACAGATATTGAGGCTTTAGGATTCGCGTTTTTTAAATCATGAATCAGCTGCGCCAGATCTTCAATCGAGTAAATATCATGATGCGGCGGCGGGGAAATCAGGCCGACACCCGGCACAGAAAAACGCAGTTTTGCGATATATTCCGATACCTTATGCCCAGGTAATTGACCACCCTCACCCGGCTTGGCGCCTTGTGCCATCTTGATCTGAATCTGATCAGCAGAAATCAGGTATTCCGTCGTCACACCAAATCGACCTGATGCCACCTGCTTGATGCGGGAGCGTAAAGAGTCTCCTGGCAACAAGGGCATATCAACTTCGATATTGGCTTTACCAACAATCGATGCCAAGGTGTCGCCTTGCTTGATCGGTATCCCTTTTAATTCTTGCTGATAACGCGCAGGATCTTCCCCTCCTTCGCCTGTGTTCGACTTTCCGCCAATACGATTCATCGCAATTGCTAAGGTTGCGTGGGCTTCTGTACTGATAGAACCCAGAGACATGGCGCCAGTCGCAAAGCGTTTGACAATTTCTTTGGCTGGCTCTACCTGATCCAGCGGGATCGCTTTAGCAGGATCAATTTTGAACTCAAACAAACCACGTAAGGTCATGTGACGCTTAGATTGGTCGTTGATGATCTGAGCGTATTCTTTGTAGGAATTATAGTTATTAGTCCGGGTTGAATGCTGTAATTTAGCAATCGCGTCCGGCGTCCACATATGGTCTTCACCGCGAATACGGAAGGCGTATTCGCCGCCTGCATCCAAAGCATTTGCCAATACCGGATCATTACCAAACGCCAGACTGTGCAGACGTAATGCTTCTTCAGCGACTTCAAATACGCCGATCCCTTCCACATTGGAGGCAGTGCCTTTGAAGTATTTGTCGACCAATGATTTATTCAAGCCTATCGCTTCAAAAATCTGTGCGCCGCAATACGACATATAGGTAGAAATACCCATCTTGGACATGACTTTCATCAAGCCTTTGCCGATTGCCTTGGTGTAGTTGTACATCGCTTTTTCTGCGGACAAATCACCTGGCAAATCTTTTGCCATTGCCGCAAGTGTTTGCATTGCCAAATACGGATGCACTGCTTCTGCGCCATAACCTGCCAGTAAGGCGAAGTGATGTGTCTCGCGAGCAGAACCAGTTTCAACCACCAAGCCAGTGATGGTGCGCATACCGCGACTGACCAGATGCTGATGCACGGTCGAAGTTGCTAACAGCGCAGGAATAGCGACGTTGTTCGCATCCATCTTGCGGTCGGTGATGATCATAATGTTATGACCGGATTTGACCGCATCGACGACTTCGGCACAAATCGATGCCAGACGTGCTTCGATCCCGTCTTTACCCCATGCGACCGGATAGCAGATATCTAGTTCATAGGACTTGAATTTGCCACCGGTGTTGGCGCTAATATTACGCAGCTTGGCAATATCGGCAAAATCCAGCACTGGCTGCGATACCTCCAAACGCATCGGAGGATTGATGTTGTTGGTGTCCAGCAGGTTAGGTTTAGGGCCGATAAACGATACCAGCGACATGACCATCGCTTCACGAATCGGATCGATAGGTGGATTGGTGACTTGCGCGAATAACTGCTTAAAGTAGTTATACAAAGGCTTCAATTTATTTGACATCACCGCCAGCGATGAGTCATTGCCCATGGAGCCAATCGCTTCTTCAGCACTGGTTGCCATTGGCGCCATCAAGAATTTTAAATCTTCTTGTGTATAGCCAAATGCCTGCTGCTGATCAAGCAAAGTCGCGCTGGATGGCTCTACTGCTTGCTCCGCTTTTAGTGCGTTGAGTTTGATACGCACAGACTGAATCCATTGCTTGTATGGCTTGGCATTGGAGTAGGTATCTTTGATTTCTTTGTCGTCGATGATGCGGCCAGCATCCAGATCGATCAAAAACATTTTGCCCGGTTGCAGGCGCCATTTTTTGATGATTTTAGATTCAGGAATCGGCAATACGCCGGATTCCGACGCCATTACTACCAGATCATCATCCGTCACGATGTAGCGCGCCGGGCGCAAACCGTTGCGGTCCAAGGTGCCACCAATCTGGCGGCCATCGGTAAATGCCATCGCAGCGGGACCATCCCATGGCTCCATCATCGCAGCGTGGTATTCGTAGAATGCGCGGCGATTGTCGTCCATCATGGTGTGATTTTCCCAAGCTTCAGGGATCATCATCATCATTGCCTGGGCGATCGGGTAGCCAGCCATGACTAAGAGTTCCAGCGCGTTATCGAAGCTGGCAGTGTCGGATTGACCTTCAAAAATCAGCGGATACAATTTTTGTAAATCATCGCCTAGTACTGCGGATTTCATCACGCCTTCGCGTGCGCGCATCCAGTTGAAATTACCTTTGACCGTGTTGATCTCACCATTATGCGCAATCATGCGGTACGGGTGAGCCAATGGCCACTCTGGAAATGTATTGGTTGAGAAACGCTGATGCACCAGCGCCAATGCAGAAACGCAGCGCGGATCTTGCAAGTCTTTGTAGTAGACACCGACCTGATCGGCCAGCAACAAACCCTTGTAGACGATGGTGCGCGCCGACATCGACGGCACAAAATATTCTTTGCCGTGCAGCAGCTTCAACGCTTCGATCGCGTGTACTGCCGACTTGCGGATGACGTATAACTTACGTTCCAGCGCATCGGTCACCATGATATCTGCACCACGACCGATAAAAATCTGGCGTATCACAGGTTCTTTTTCGCGGACTAATGGCGACATCGGCATGTCTGTATCGACCGGCACATCGCGCCAGCCCAGAACAACCTGGCCTTCGGCTCGCACGGCGCGCTCAATCTCTTGCTGGCATGCCAGACGTGAGGCGTGTTCTTTCGGTAAAAAGATCATACCGACGCCATATTCACCCGGCGGCGGCAAGTCTATGCCCTGCTTGCTCATTTCTTCGCGGAAGTATTGATCAGGAATTTGGATCAGCACACCGGCGCCGTCACCCATCAGTTTATCGGCACCGACTGCGCCACGATGGTCCAGATTTTTAAGAATCAGCAAACCTTGCTCCACAATTGCGTGGGATTTTTTGCCTTTGATGTGTGCCACAAAGCCTACACCGCAGGCGTCATGTTCATTTGCTGGGTCGTACAGGCCTTGCGCTTGCATCATAATTCTCCACTTAAAATTAAGGTTGAATCGTAGAGTAGTGCAGCGCAACAGAAACATCAATAACAATATTTAGGGTCAGTGTCAAAATAAATTAAAATTAAATCCGATAAATTTTAATTGGGGACATAGTTAAATAAGCGCCATTTTACGGTTCTCATAAACAGATGGAATTCGATTTAAAGAATGCGTTTGCTGGCACGAATAAGTCGAGAGACAACATTCGCCCACGAGTGAGCTAGATTTCAGACGATAAAATACGGGCGAATTCTAAGCTTATAGAAATACCTATTAAAATTACTCCCCATATGTATATATTAGTTGTCCATAGAATCATTGGACAATACGCCATTTTTCACAGAATTATGGGGGAGTATATTGATATGAATGGGAAAAAGGCATTAAGTAGAGAGAAAATTTAAACTCGGTTAGTTGACAAATTAGCTGCCACCTTAGATGCCAAACAGCGCTTTTCGGGGTCGCCCACGCTTCATCGGCTCCACCCGGCGCTCGGTGAATTTTGTCATGTCCGCTTTAAATTGTTCAGTGCCGATTAGCCAGCCTTTGAGTGTTGCATCCATCATTGAATTCAATTCTGAACTCAACAAAGGCTGCTGCATCATGTCCCGATACGCGGCTTCGCGTTGAAACGGCGTATTCCCCAAACTCCAATACAAAGGATGATCGGTAATTAAGGGATCAATTTTCAAACCAATATGGTGCTGGAAGCTAGACCAAGGATATTCCTGCGCATCGGCCACCAATTTGCTACGAACTGGATTACTTTCTATAGACAAAGAGCAGCGCAAAAAATACAAGGCCGCCTCCATCACCGTCGCCCGATACCGCCCTTGCCACAAACTGCCGGTGCGCTCATATTTGCGATTGTAATAAGGGACATAGTGACGACCGATCCACTGCATCATCTTACCCAAACCCACTTCATCAGCAGGCGTAACGAGCAAGTGGACATGATCTGGCAATAAAACATAAGCATGGATGGCAACTTCAAACTGTTTGGCAGCCTCGCCTAACCAAGCCAGAAAAGCGACGTAATCAGCCGACTCACGAAAAATCGCCTGATGATTATTCCCATGCTGAATAACATGATGCAATTGTCGCGGAATAACGAGGCGGCTAAGTCTGGCCATAGATAGAAGTCGCTAAAAATAAGATTGAATAAGATTGTTGGACAAACAAGCATTGCATTGTAAATCAAGCGACCAGGCACAAAGTAATATAGCGACGATATCCAGCAGTGATTAACCGTGTTCAGCCTCAACCAGACTGATGCAAATACAAGAAAATATCTCGCCGGTTAAATACGGAAAAGGCGAAGGAAAATTTTCATCCATGTATTCTCTGTACCGGGACATCTCTTAGGCCATTGTATTTTTGTTTTGTGTAAGTCTTAATAAATCGGCAGATTCAGAGGACGGATAATTCACGATAAAATAAACAATGGTAATCTGAGACCGATTGATGCGAACTATTTAGTTCTTTTTTAGTCGAAATAAGCAGATGTCGCCGTACGGACAAATACAGAATAACAATCAGACAGCGCGTACATTTTGTTACATCATATAGTGTGGTTATCGTGGCGCATGCGCTATATTTTCTGCACTAAAAATTCAGAGTTAATTTTCAAAGCTAATTTTTAAAGCTAAATTTCAGAGCGACGATTTGGAGAACCCCACATGAAGAAAAAACTATTGTGCTTAATGCTTGCCTTTGCAGCATCAACGCAAGCCGATACCTTAGATCCTTCTTCAACCCAACTGCTAATGCCATTGCCACAGCAAGCGCAGGCAGCTAGTTTAAGTGCTGGTTTTTTAACCCGCTTCCACTACAAAGCGACGCCCTTGGATGATGCGATGTCGATCAAAATTTTTGATCGCTATCTAAAGTCACTCGATCCCGAAAAATTATTTTTTACTCAAGCAGATATCAATCAATTTGCTGCTGCACGCACGCAATTAGACGATGCAATCAAACAGGAAAACTTGAATATTCCTTTTGCGATTTTTAATTTGTATGAAAAGCGTTTAGTTGATCGTCTTACTTACGCACGCGAAATTTTGAAAAAAGGTTTTGATTTTACTCAGAATGAAAGCTACTCCTACGCTCGTGAAAAAGCTGCATGGCCGCAATCTGAAACTGAAGTAAGTGATCTGTGGCGCAAACGTGTAAAGAATGACTGGCTGCGTTTAAAACTTGCAGGTAAGGACGATGCAGCTATTCGCGATACCTTAGAAAAACGCTACACCAGCTCATTAGCACGTGTAAAAAAATATAAGAGCGAAGATGCGTTCCAGATTTTTATGGATGCCTATGCAATGTCGATCGAGCCGCATACCAATTACCTTGGGCCACGTGCGTCAGAAGATTTTGATATTTCGATGAAACTGTCGCTGGTTGGCATTGGTGCAGTATTACAAGAACGTGATGACTATACAACCGTGCGTGAACTGGTTGTGGGCGGCCCGGCAGCGATGTCTAATCGTCTAAAAGTAGGCGACAGAATTGTCGGGGTAGGTCAAGGTAAAACTGGTCCGATTACAGAAGTCGTGGGCTGGCGTATTGATGATGTCGTCAAGCTGATACGTGGTGCAAAAGACTCTATCGTCGTGTTAGATATTCTCCCTGCCGATGCCAGCCTTGATGCCAAACATCAGATGGTGACCTTGGTACGCGACAAAATAAAACTGGAAGAACAGGCTGCCAAAAAATCGATTATTCCTATTCAAAGCGGCGGTGTTACCCGACAAATTGGGGTAATCTCCTTACCGACTTTCTATCAGGATTTTGATGCTCGCATCAAAGGCGATAAAGATTTCAAAAGTGCCACACGCGATGTATCTCTTTTGTTAGAAGAACTAAAAAAAGCCAAGGTCGATAGCGTATTAATCGATTTGCGTAACAACGGCGGTGGCTCTTTAGCAGAAGCGATTGAACTCACAGGCCTATTCATTGATAAAGGCCCAGTGGTGCAGCAACGGAACGCACAAGGCAAAATCAGCGTAGAAAGTGACACCAACGCCGGCCTTACCTGGGACGGCCCTCTGGGCGTGTTGATTAATCGTGGCTCAGCATCAGCATCGGAAATTTTTGCTGCCGCAATTCAGGACTATGGCCGTGGCGTGATTATTGGTGAAGGTAGTTTTGGTAAAGGTACCGTGCAAACCATCGTCAATCTGGATCAGGCAACGCAAAATCCTAAAGCGAAATTTGGCGAACTCAAAATGACAATTGCTCAATTCTTCCGTATCAACGGAGGGACAACACAATTGCGTGGTGTGACACCAGATATCAGCTTCCCTAGCGGAACAGATACAGAGAGCTTCGGTGAGTCTAGCTATGACAATGCACTACCTTGGACGCAAATCAAACCTGCTGATTACAAGCCAACCGGTGATCTGACTGATCTGTTACCAATGCTGGAAGTGCGTCATGAATCACGTATTGCAAAGGACAAGGATTTCCAGTATCTGCAAGAGGATATCGCTGAAGTCCAGGCACTACGTAAGAAAAAAACGATCTCTTTGAATGAAGTAGAACGCCGTAAAGAGAAAGAAACTTTAGAGGCAAAAATCAAATCACGAGAAAGTAACGACGGCACAGATAAAAAAACTGCCGGCAAAACTAAATCGCAATTAGACGACGGTCTGCAAGCAAACGAACGTAATCTCGCTGCTGATATTGCGGCAGAAAAAGAGCAAAAAAATGCTAAAGATGTATTACTCAACGAAGCCGTCCATATTTTGAGTGACGAAGTTGATTTACTAAAAACCAATGCCAAATTAGCGGCACGGGTATTACCAGCCAATACACTTAATACCAACCAAAAGCATGATTGATTAATTTACGACGAGGATTTTTATAAAATAGCAGGTGATGTTTTTGTAAAAGCCGCAATTGAGATCGACATCTGAATTGTATTTAAATAAAAAGTCCCGCAAGATAAATTATCTTGCGGGACTTTTTTGTATCACTCTTAAATAACGAACTTATCAAATACGAATTTATCAAATCAAACCGAGTATAGATCGACTGACATCAAGGCCCTACCGCCAAACGACCTAGTGCAGCGTCATCCGTAAAAAATCCATCAATCCCTGCTGCAATATAACGTTTCATCTCAGCGACAGAACCTAGTTCATTACGAGCATTCTCGCCGTTAGCATTGCGAAAATCAGCCGCGAGAAAGCGATTCTCGGGACGGAAAGTCCAGACATGCACCACCAACCCTGCAGCATGCGCGTCTGCGACAAATGAAGTTGACGTACCAAGTCGTCCGTCCGCTAATAAGGGAATAATCGCACGCGTTGGTGGCGCGACCACATCAGCATACAGCGCGATTGCACGCATACCTTCAGCCGTAGTCATCTTGCCAAATGTCAGATCACCGCCAGCGGCAACTACATCACTAGGACGATAATTGCCCTCGGCGACTAACTGCATCAGACGGATATTTTCACGCTTAGCGGGCGCGCCTAACTTGTTACGCAAGTATTTGAGATTAGCAATTTCAAAAGATTGAATCTCCAGCGGACAGTGCTTGGTGTACTCATGTGCATCGATTATTTTTAAAAACCGGTCTTCCAGAGGCAAGCCGATTTTTGCAAAATAGGTGGAGCTTTTTAATTCCGGTACCAGACCAATGACACGCCCGCTGGTAGCGGATTGGGCAGCAACAAAATCAATAATTTCTTCCCATGTAGGTATCTGGAACATACCGTCATACAAGGTATTCGCAGGTCGTACTTTTGGCAAACGTTCAACTGCACGCAAGGTTTTTAATTCGTCCAGGCTGAAGTCTTCTACAAACCAACCAGTGTGAATTTGACTATCAATTGTTTTGGTTGTGCGTCTGCTGGCAAACTCTGGGTGTTTAGCGACGTCGGTCGTCTCAGTCAAATCTGCCTCATGCCGCGCTACCAAAACACCATCCTTGGTGATGACCAGATCAGGCTCAATATAGTCTGCCCCATCAGCAATCGCTCTGGCATAAGACGCTAAGGTATGCTCTGGTCGCAATGCGCTGGCGCCACGATGCGCGAATACCTCAACTCTCTTAGTCGCCGCATAAGTGGGTTGAACTAATTGAGCCGATTGAGCTAGGGCAGGAAGCATTGGTATCAAACCTATCAAACTAATTGCGGCGACGCGACCCAGCGTTGTTTTGACAAAATTTCTACGATTGAATGTCATGTAAATCGTCCTCAAAAATTCAATATGAATTAGAAATTAAAAATTAGTACCGAGCGTCACAAAGAACTGACGCGGTGCAATCGGGAAGGTGTTGTAAGTGCCTGATGCAGCACCAACCACTACCACAGACGCGCCGGTTTGCTGGTTCAGATTAGTAATATTCAACCTGACTTTGGTATTTTTTAGAAAAGCATTATCAAGCATCGGTAGTTTGGCACTTAAGGCTAAGCTAGCCATAAAATAACCAGGCACGGATAAATCATTGGTATATGTAGCGTAACGTTTGCCTATGTATTCACCGATCAGCTGCACCTCAAAATCACCTTCAGTCGCCGTAGCGACAAACTTGTTCATCCAGTCAGGGCTGCCAGGTACTTTTTTTCCGGATGTCGCCACTATCGCGGCACCATTATTGTAGTTATCCGAATACACCGAACGGTTATAGGACAAGGCATTGTAAAAAGAAAAATTACGTCCAAAATGCAAAGTCCCTGCTATATCAATACCGGTAGTTTGTACGCTACCGACGTTCGCCAAAATTGGATTGCCACCGATAATAGAAGAGATCACTGGCGTCGGGCTAATTTGCAATAAGCGATTACTAAAATCAACGTAATACAAATTGACCTGACCATCGATTTTATTCAACGCACCCAAATTCAGATCACGACTGCTGCGCATACCGACCTCATATGTGACTGAAGTTTCTGGCTTTGCGGTACTCTTAAAAAGATCAAATCCTGATTGACTAGCCAGACTCCAAGGTGATGCGCCACCGCCACCATAAGTCACAAACTGTCTTAAATTTTGCTGGATATTAGCGAATAACTGATCACGTGAGGATAAGTCCCAGCGCACACCAATTTGCGGCAAAAACCATTTACGGGTAATGATCTCACCTTCTGGTAATGCCTTGGAGCCGCCTGAAATTGCACCAATTGCTGGTTGTACCGGGAACGTACCTTTTGCAAACTGCAGGCTCGACTTAAACCCTACCTGTACCGTCAAATCTGGCTGCACACTCCACTCATCTTGCAAATGTAGCTGTACAACATTGTTATCGATCTCGCTACCATATTGTGTAATCAGAGGATTGCTTGGTCTATCGTAAGGCGAGCTTGGATTGTTCACATCTAGGGCGTACCAACGACGGAATGCTGACGATTTATTGTGCTCCCACCAGCCACCTACTTCGATCTGATGATTACCCCATTCTTTACGCAAATTAGAGATCAGACCGCCGCGATCAATTTTGTATTCGGTAGTACGGGTTGCATAGCCAGAATTACCAAAGATTTGCTTCAGATCTTGATTCGGGAAATACACACTAAACAGCGCTGGCAAACCCGCTGCGCCTATCGGACCTGCGACTACACCAGCACCATCGTCCTTATGAAAATACACCTGATTTGACCACTTGGTAGTTTCATTTAAATTGGCGTCATATTTTGCGTAGGCCAAATAATCAGTCCGTTGTGCATCGCTGTAGTAGTTACGGTAATTAGACCCGTCTGCCGCCGGCGTTGCACCGGTAGGCGATAAGTATTTGAGTGCTGTTGCAAAGTCAGGATATAAGAAAGGACGAGTGTAAGGTGCACTGGTTTCGCCAGCGACATGCACTGTGCTATCTTCGTTTGGCTCAGTCTTATCGTTGTAATTAAAATAGAGCGTTAGCTTGCCGGGTGCAGTGTCATGAACGAATTTTGCGTTCAACTGATTACCGCCCTGCTTGCCGTTAAAATCCCATGCCTTTGCATCCTGACGCATCAAAGCGATATACGCAGAATTGCCATTACCAAACAAGCCTGTATCAAAACGGGCAAAGGTACGGGATGTGCTATAGCTACCAAAAGTTTGCTCTAAGCTGGTACGACGCTGTGCCAAGGGATCGCTAGAAAACGTCTCTATCGTTCCACCTAAGTTACTGGTTGATGCAGTGGCCAGATCACCTGCGCCAGAAGATAAAATAACATTACGGACGTTCTCGCTAATTACTGCACGCTGTGGCGAAAGACCATTGTAGTTACCATATTGCTGATCGCCTAAAGGTACGCCATCCATGGTGTAACCAAGCTGCTGGCCACTAAAGCCGTGGATAAACAGCGTTAAATTTTGTTCGTTATTGCCCCAAGGGTCGGCAGTTTGAAAATTCACACCCGGCAGCGTTTGCAATGCTTTTACAGGATTAGTACCTGCCAATATTTTTTGAATTTCCAGACCACGTACCGATACAGAGGAGCGAGTCGTCTGAGATGAAATCACCACGGTCTGCGCACCGGTGGTCGCGGAGTCTGCTACGGAACTTGCGCTATCAGAGGCATTAGCTGAATCGATTACTATATTTTTTTGTGCTTCATCCATCGCTACCGCTTTGCTCTGCGCCATTGCCGGCTGAGCAAATGCTAAGGCGAAAAATGCATAGCTAAGGGAGGCCGCAAGTATTTTGCGTGAGCCTAACTGATTTGAGCTGAAGTTTTTCTTGCGCGCTGTTTTCGTAGAATTAATTTTCATATTAAAGCCCATGGTGACACTATGATGTCGACCATAATCGGACACCACACTGCGATCGTTGAAAAAGAAATAAATAAAGCAATCGCGGTGCAGATTACGTTTTGTTTATTACGACTTGATGAATTAGGAGTTAGACTTTATCGACGTGCCATGTAAAGTCAGGGTGTGTTGTATTTTTTTTACTGCGCTATTCGTTTTTTACGAATTATTTTTCACACGAATTACTTTTTTGTTCAAATAAAATTTTTGTTATTGTCTCTCAATATTTTCTGGATTCGTCATGTCTCTCTCATCTGCCGTAGTAAGTAATATAGCCCCAGAGCTGATTTTGCAAGCAGCGACGATCTTGGTAACACGCCGTCAGTCAGGCGTACAAGGTGAGCGCTTGCCGCCTAGTTTTCACCAGATGAACAGTGCGGCAGGATTGGCAATTCAGGCTGCGGTGTCGGCTCAAATGGGTGACCATACTGGTGCTTGGAAATGTGGAATAGCTGCTGATGATCGCGTGGTTCGCGTCATATTAGCGCCGATTTATAGCAAAACTATTTATAGCGATCCTATCGCTGCATGCCCGGTCTGGTCACGTGCAGGGCATGTAAAAATTGAGCCTGAACTTGCTTTTATTCTAGGTTGTGATTTGCCTGCGCGCGATACACCTTATGAGGCTGCAGAGGTCGATGCGGCGATCATTCGTACCCACATCGCATTGGAGTTGATTGATAGCCGTTATACCAATCCTGACGAAGTCAGTTTTGTAGAAAACTTGGCGGATGGTTTGCTGAATCAAGGTTTATTCCTTGGCCCTGAAGTCGATAGTGCCAAAGCAAAAATCACTACGGATATGGCGATTAAAGTCAGTAGCAGGTTGCAGCAAGACAAAAATTTGATGCCGCTAGTACAGTTTGAAGGACGCCACCCGAATACCCATCCGCGCGCGCCCTTGTATTGGCTGGCAGAATATTTACGCAGCCAAGGGCAAGGTCTGCAAGCAGGTCAGGCAATTATCACCGGGTCTTACGCAGGGAGTTTTGAAGTGGCGCTGGATCAGGATATCTTTATTCAGTTTGGCGATCTGGGCGAGTTAAACGTTAACTTTAGTCGCCATGAAATTTTATAGGCGTTTGTCTGAATTAGCGCTTGTCTGAATTAGCTTTAGTAGGAGCTTACTTAATTAAGCTTCTCATATTCCGTGACCGCTAGCTACAACGGAAACCGTATCGTAAAACAAGTACCACTCTCAGCCGAGCTATCGACATCAATTTTTCCGTTCAATAAGGAGGTGACGATGTTGTGGGTGATATGCAAACCGAGGCCGGAGCTGCCCTCACCTAGTTTGGTAGTAAAAAATGGATCATAAATATGCGGCAGGTGAGCTGGACTAATGCCGATACCATTATCTTTTATACTTAAGTTGAGCCAGCCAGCGTCGTCCAGGCTGGCGTGAATCTGAATATGATTGTGCTGTTTGTTCAGCAATTTCTGCTGGTCTTGCTCTGCATCGACAAAGGCATGTACCAGAGAATTATTCAAAATATTGACGATGACCTGACTCAATAGTCCGGGATAAGTATTGATTTCCAAACCACGCGGAATCTCTACTTTTAAATCAACATGATGCTTTTTGAATATCGCCGATAAATGATAGATCGTCTCGGCAATAAACGGTGTCAGCGCAAACTGGCTGCGTTGATAATCAGCGCCGTCGACTGCAATCTGTTTAAAACTCACCACCAAATCAGCTGCACGTTGCAAGTTACGTTGCAGGATTTCGCTGGCGTGCGCGGCCTCTGCCATATAGGTTTCTAACGAAGAACGCTTCAAGCCATCGCTATAGGATTGCCTAAATTCTCTGGTGAGGTCGGCCAAAGTACTCGCAACCATTAAGCCATTGCCAATCGGCGTATTCAGCTCATGCGCAACGCCCGCCACCAGTGCGCCAAGTGCGGCTAACTTGTCGCGCCGGACTAACTCTTCATGGGTCACGTTCAGATTATGTAAGGCGCTGGCGAGTTCCAGATTGACTACGCTCAAAGCCAGATTACTGGCTTCGGCTTTTTCTTTTGCTGCGGATAACTCGGTGGTGCGTTGATTGACCAGCTCGGTTAAATGATGGCGGTGGATTTCTAGCTCTTCTTCACGGCGGGTGCGTTCTATGGCGATTACTGCCAGATGCGCAGCGACGCCGATTAATTTAATGTCTTCTGCGTCTGGAACTCGCACTTCGCGGTAGTACATGGCGAAGGTGCCTAAGATCTTATTTTTGTTCAGGTAAATAGGGCTGGACCAGCAGGCGCGCAAACCATGCGGTGCGGCAAAATGACGGTAAGGTTCCCATAAAGGATCGATCAGAATATCGCTGACGATGACGGTATCTTTGAGGTACATCGCGGTGCCGCAAGAACCGACAGCAGGGCCAATTTCTTGTCCGTCTAAAGCCCTCATATATTCTGGCGGCAAATTCGGTCCCGCGCCCATCCGGATATGTACACCATCATCATCCAACAACAAGACTGAGCACAGCACTCCATCGGATTGTCCTTCGATCAGATACATCAACTTAGTCAAAGTATCTTTTAAGGGCGCACCCTGAGCGATCATTTCTAACAGCTCGTTTTGCCCGTGGCGCAAGCTTTCAGCTAAGCGGGCGGCCTGTCTTGTAGCGATATCCATCGTGATGACCTATCTAAACTTGCGTTGGTTTAGTGTAGGTGAATCTTATCGCTTTGTACATGATAGCGGTGCAAGCATGGTGATTATTTGCAGGACAGACACAACACTTGGGACTTACGCAAAATCGTCCTCGCTAAGTTGCAGCTGGTAGCGGCACTAAACAGCGCAAGCGTGATGCCTGTGACGATATTTTAGGTAAATGAATCGCCAGACAGTTCTCCTACGAGCAATCAAAACACAGGCAGCTTAAATATACTGGATATTAGTATATTTAAGTTGTCCATAGATTTACTGGACAATAGAGTATTTTTATAAAAAATAATGGGGAGTATATTAAATTAGCCAGATTTGATTCAAGCAACATCGCTATGGCGCATTCCGCCAGGCGCGCTGTTGCGCTGCCCGTTCTGCCGCTGCATCCAAGGCCTGATCTGCGATGCGTTGATCAATCGCTTGCAAAACTGCGATGGGCATCTCTGCGGCGGCTTGACGATATTGCCCCGATTGTCCGGTTTGTCCACTGCTTGTAGCTGGCTTATCGGTTTGTGCCAACACCGCAATTTGCCAGTCGTTGCCGGTCTTTTGTTTGCAGGCGAGGCCAGAGAAACCAGGATTCTGCGTACCATCTTCCGCTAAAAAGCTGCGGCAAAATTGTCCTTCTTTAGATAAAAAACTGACCCCAATTTTGACCGTACTGTCTGTCGCAGGTGCACTGGCAAGCTGTTGCGTCAACGCTTGCGCCAACTTGCCTTGCGCTGTGACCTGACCATTGACTGACGCCAGCATGCCGCCATTCGGCGACAAGTTAGCCGATAAGCTGGTGCCGTCCTGCCATCCAAATTTACCCACCACCACACCGACGATGAGCATCGCCGCTAACCCACCCAACTGCTGCCAGGACCAGCCAGAGGTCGGCTTTTTAAGTGCGTCTTTGTTTTTTGCGGCATTGAACTGAAGCACGTTATTGCTCGTCGTTGTTGCTGCGCTTGCAGACGTGCTTGTGGTCTGTGCCGCAGCCAGCCTTAGCCGGGCAGGAACAGGCTCATCCACGATAGGTGCAAAGGCAGCAAACACATCATTACGCATAGCCTGATGTTGCGCGACTCTTTGCGCAACCTGCTGCGCCAAATCGGCATCTTGCAATATTGCCGCTTGAATTGTCGCCCGCGTTTCGGCATCCAATTCGCCATCGGCAAAGGCCATTAAAGTTTCATCTGAAAAGCGCATCACTATTCCTTTATCAACTAACTGAGCTAGCTGGTTTTGACGACCCGGAAGGATCGGACAGCAAGCCTTGCAAAGTCTCCCGCGCACGTACCAGACGGCTAGTCAGAGTGCCGATGGGTATCTCCAACACCTCCGCCGCCTCTTTGTATGGTAAGCCCTCGATCAATACCAAACTGACCACCATACGTTGATCTTCATTCAGCATGGACACCGCTTTTTGCACTGCCAGCTGGTGTACATAGCCATCACTGGGGTCAGAGCCAATATGCTCGCCAGCCTCCTCTGGTGCCAGCACATCGCTACGTCTGATGCGCCCCCTTACTTCATCAATCCAGGCGTTTTTCATAATCCTGAATAGCCAGCTATCCAGCCGCGTACCCGCCTCCCATTGCTCAGCGCGACTGAGTGCACGTTCGACCGCAATTTGCACCAGATCATCCGCATCTTCCCGATGACGCGTGACAGCACGGCCGAAGCGGCGCAGACGCGGCAATAAGGCGGCAATGTCATTTTGAATATTGATTGCTGTTTGATCCATAGATACCAAGTAAACGTTACAGCGAGGGATTTTAATCCCTGTCTCATTCGTTTTATTTTAAAGCTACAATCAAAAGTGAACTGATGTGGCTAATTACGTCACTATTGTAATTGATGCGTAGCTCACCTTTTTATGTCAACCCAATAATGCCTATGCCACCTAAATTACTCAATATTTGCCGGCTGTTGCTAGTTGCATTCTGTTGCAACGCCGATCCAGTCTGGGCGCAGCTTCGCTTGCCGTCGATTAATTTACCGGTACAGCAGTTAGGTAACTTAAATTCTCAAAACTTGCTGAACCGGATCGACCGGCTTGACCAACTCGTACGTACTGATGTGCTAAACGGCACACTCCCGCTGCAAGACTTACGCCTGACGACGATCACGCGATTACTTAAAGAACATCCCCTGCAACTGGAGAACAACCCCAAAGGCGAGCTGATTGTACGCAAACAAATCACCGCATGGTCGCCCTCCGTCGCGGCGTTAAAGGCAGTCCGTGCAGCGGGCTTTATTGTGATCAGCGAACATCGTTTAGAGACGCTGGAAGAAACATTAGTCGTGCTACAAGCGCCACCTGATATGAGTACCGCCGATGCACTGGATTTGTTGCACCAACTGGATCAAGACGGTACCTACGATTACAACCATATCTATTTAGAAAGTGGTAGTGCTATCGGGAGTTCGTTCTCAATTTCATCCCATTCTAACTTCGCCGCACCGTTTGATAGCAGCAATAGCCTCGCCTCGTCGACACTGCCCGAAACAGCAAAAGCAAACACTAAAGCTCGCATAGGCTTAATAGATTCAGGCATCGATACTGAACATATCGTATTTAAAGATGCTCAAATCAAACGTCATGACTGTACAGATAAAAATATTCCTACCGCCCACGGCACTGCGGTTGCTTCACTCATGGTCGGCAAATCAACGCCATTTAGCGGTGTGTCGCCTAATGCTGTTTTATATGCAGCCGACATCTATTGCGGCACCGACACCGGAGGCGCTTTAGATAAATTGATTGACGCCTTGGGATGGCTAGCGCAAGAAAAAGTCGCAGTGATTAATCTGAGTCTGGTTGGCCCGCCAAATCAAACCTTAGAACACATCGTCAAATCCATGCTCAACAAAGGCTATCTGTTAGTCGCCGCAGTCGGCAATGACGGACCCGCAGCACCACCGCTCTACCCCGCCAGTTACCCCGGTGTGATTGGTGTCACCGCGGTCGATGCAAAAATGCGTGTACTACCAGAAGCTGCTCGCGGCGCACAAGTCATGATCGCAGCACCGGGTAGCAATATGGTAGCCGCCACGATAGGAAAAACACCTTTCCAAGCGGTGCGGGGCACCTCTTTTGCGTCACCCATTGTGGCTGCACTATTGGCAAAAAAAGTCTTTACGCCGAATGTGAAAGACGCCAAAAAAGCGCTGGAAGATTTGATCAAACAAGCGAAGACAGACGACCCTGACAAGGTCACTCAAGAGCTAGGTCATGGCATAGTCGGCACATCATTTAGAACTGGGCCTGAGCAATTTCGTTAATCTAGCGAAGGCGAAACTTATTATAAATACCGTGCAAAAACCTCATGCGAGTGCCTCATTCCTGCACGCTTTTAGCAGGAATCCAGTGACGTTATTGCGTAAGGAGCGGACGTTAAACCCAGATTTTCCATTAGACCGCTACTACTTTGCAAAAAACGCAGACGGCGTGCGGTCTTCAGAGGGATAGCACCACCGCGTTTTGAGTGGGAACGCTACAGCGACAATTGCACCTTTGGCGAACTGCCTGGCGTTGTTGCTCCTCCTAGCAAGATGCAGCTTGCGTCGTCGTCGCGTCTAGCCAGTCAGTCCGCCAAAGGCACACTTGTCGCTGTTCCAATGGAAAATCTGGGTTAAACTGAATTTGCAGAACTGATTAATACCCGCTAGCAATGATGACTTAAAGATTTTTTTAAAAATATTTTTACTTTGATGGATTAAATCGATCATCCCTAGCGTTCTCCTTTTACTACTACGGATTGTCCGTAGTGACTTTCAGGAGAATCATCATGACAACAGTTAAATTCATTCGTTACGCAACTATCCTCAGTGGTTTAGTGATCGTCACATCCGCACAAGCTGGCTTGTTAGGTGGTGGCGGTGCAATCGGTGGCGGTGGTGGCCTTGGCGGCGCAGTTGGCGGTTCACTCAGAGGCATGTCGTCATTCCCTACCTCTACCATCAGTCGTACCAGTCAAGACAATATGACCGGCAATGTCAGTAATATTGGTAATGCACGCAATATCAGCGGCGACGCTGCAGGCAACCTTACCGGTAATGCAGCTGGCAACCTGACCGGAAATGCCACCAACACACGGGCGATCAATGGCGACGCAACAGGTAATCTAGTCGGTAACGGTAACGGTAACGGTAACGCCATTATCAATAAAAGTGGAAATACAGCATCTACACAAGCCAGCGGTAGTGGCTCAGGCAGCGGCTCAACTAATCTGATATCAGGCGCTGTACCTGAAAAAATGAACGCTCCAACGACATCATCAGGAAATCTCATTGGTGGCGCTAATGGTAGCGGTAATGCAAACGCAAGCTCAAACGGCAGCGTAAACGGAAATGCATCAGGCAGTATGAATCTGGGCACAGCAGGCCAAGCGCAAAGTACCGTATCCGGTGTAAAAAATTCAGCATCAGATATCAGCAAACCTGCCATCAGCAATACAAAAACACAAGTAGATAACACTCGCAGCTATGCAAGCACCAGCGTAGCGAATGCACGTGATACCGCCAGCGGTACAGCAGGCGCGGCAAAACGTAACGCGAAAGAAACCGTCAACAACACGCAGTTACCATCAGTCTCCGCATCAGGTAACGGCAATGTATCTGGCAATGGCGATGTGACTACTAGCAAATAAGTAAATATTTATTACTCACGTAGAGAGTGTTTAGGTTACACCTCTCTACGTGAGTTTTTGTATGTTTACCTGGCGATGCACGATCAAACTAATATTGTCATGCCCACCTTGATCGTTCGCAAAATCAATTAATTGCGTACATTGATTCACCAGAGGAAGATCGGCATCAAACAAGCGATGTAATGCGGCCGGGGCTTCGCAATAATTCCATAAACCGTCAGAACATAAAACGATATATGTGTCTCCGTCCAATCTTGCGCTGCCGGTATGGATGTCCAGAATGTCGTCACGCATACCCAGACATTGGGTAATGCAATGCGCATTATTGTCCATCATTGCAGTTGTTACGTTCAGGCCTAGTTTGATTTGTTGGTTAAACCACGAATCATCTTCGGTCAGTAATAATTGGCTGGCTTGATTAACTGCATAAAGACGTGAATCGCCGACCCAAGCAAAATGTACTTGATCGCCTTCGATCAAGGCCAGTACCAAAGTTGCTTCTGGTTCAGCCAGGGAGGTGTCGTCGTAGGCTAGTTTGCATACTGCGTCGTGGGCGCTGGCTATCGCTAATTCCAAACGTTCTTTGATCGGCAAACCCGGATTATTTTCTAAGCTAGTGAGTGCCACTGTGACCGCAACATCTGCGGCCTGTCGCGCATGGCAAGAGGTGGATACGCCATCAGCAAGTGCCATGGCGATAGCGCCATCAATCGCTACCATGCTGACAGAATCCTGATTTTCTGTATGTCGTCTGCCGCGATGGGTCGCGCTGATGGTGTGCTCATCTAATATCTGGACCTCGATCGGATCGGCGATTTCGGTACGGCGTCCGCAATTTTCACAAATATTGTCTTGGTCAAACTCGGTATGACCACATTTGCATATCACCTGATTTGTGCTTGATGCAACTTGAGTTGCGTTGCTATTGCTAGTTACTTCTGGCGCGGGCGCATTGACAGAAGGTGCGCCGACAGCAGCGCCGCAGGCTTCGCAAAAAGAAAAATCAGGATCAACTGTTTCTCCGCATTGAATGCAATTCACTAATTACTCCCGGCATAAAAAATCAATCAAGTTCAAAATAAGTCCAATACTTTAAAACAAGGTCACTGGCCGTACGCGATTGGCCTGACTGACCCAATAATGCCGTTCTTGATCCGATTTTGCCAGTTTGGCTGCGCGCCTGAATTGCTCTTCTGCGGCAAGACGTAAAGTATGTTCTGTAAAATTTGCGCCCAAAAAAGTCGTGTTGAGCGGCCAGTTCATACTCTTTGCTTTTTCCACGACCAAATTAATTAAACGACCGGCGATCTGAAAAACCGAGCCTCCGGTATTCAGCACTGATTTGACTGCGGTTTCTGCCTTTTGCATGACGCTTGCATCGATCGCGTCCGGGTAAGTCAATAATAGCTCGGCTATCCCTAATTGCACTTGGGTATGCAATACGTGATTACTTGGGACACGCTGCAACATGCTGACCGCGTCCATCAAACGTCCGGCTTTTGCATGGCAACGAGCAGCACCTGCATGCGCACTGACAAATGCAGGATCGACTCGCCCCACCCGATCGTAATAGGGCAATGCCTGCTCGCCATTATTGGCGATTTCTGCTGCCAGTCCCATCGCTAGACGGGGTGCTAGTTCCCCTGGCATTTCAAAATAGCAGCGCTCAAAATAGGCTAGCGCTTTGGTACCGTCGCCATTAGTTACTAAGCATAAACCGCGTAACCAACTGGTGCGCCAGTCAAACGGATCGGCAGCCTCAACCGCATCTAACGTGGTTTTGATTAGTGCATCGCGCTGCTTTTCCATCAACCCGGCATTTTGGATCAGGACTTCTGCAAGACGCAATCGTGGCTCTGCGGCGCGGTCGCCGTATTTAGTCACTAACGCCTGCAACTCTTCAACTTGCTGTACTTCATCCATCAGACTCAAAATCCGAATCACTTCACTGGCTGCTTTGTCTTCAAGATTGACTCTCAGCGTAGGCAGCACATGTGGATCGACTTGCGCTACTAATTGCCGGGCTGTGGCATGGATTAAATGGTCACTGGTGAACACTTTGCTATCAACCGGCTTGGGACCAGATTGCAAGGCCACAATCTCACGCAAAACACCAAATAATTGCTCGGCCATTTCATCCGCAGTCTGAAAGCGCTCATCGGGATCAACATGGGTTGCACGCAATAGAAATCGGTATAGCGATTCATTCTCCGCCAAGACATCATGATCATCCGGCGATGGCAACGCGTACTCATAATCGGAAGTGAACTTGAAGTCCATGATCAATACGGACAGGGCGCGACCCAAAGTATATAAGTCCGAGACAGCAATCGGATCAGTGTCGGCCTCTGGCGCGGCAAATCCTAGCGTGGCATAAATATCGCCATTTTGATCGCCCGTTTTACGTACTGCGCCCATGTCGATCAGCTTGACATCGCCACCCTCTATCATGATGTTGTCTGGCTTAAAATCGCAATACACCAACCCTTGAGTATGCAGATAAGCAAAGGCGGGAAGTATCCCTAATATGTAGGCAATCGCCTCCGTCACTGGCAACGGGCCGCGCTGCTTGCGCAGGCTATGCACGGTTTGGCCGCCTACATATTCCATGATAATAAAACCTTCAGCACCCTGATTCACAAAATCGTAAATATTGACGACCTTGGGATGCTTTAATGCCGCCAGATAACGCCGCTCGGCTACCGCCGCTGCAGCGCTCGCTTCATCATTGGCGTTTAACAAACCTTTGAGCACAACCCAGCGTTGCAAGACTTGATCCCAACCCAGATAAATCCAGCCCAATCCACCGAATGCAATCGGGCCCTTGATCTCGTATTTGCCTGCAATCACATCGCCCATTTTTAAACGTGCGACAAAATCGTATGGTGTGCCGCACGCTGGACAAAATCCTTTAGCACGGTTGACATGCACATCGCACTTGGGGCAATGGCGCTTGTGCGCTGGCACCTCTGGGTCTGCCATCAGGAGTTTTAAGGGGTCCTGGCTAGGCAAATCCGGTAAAGAAATCAAGCCACCACCAAGCGCTGTGCGGCGCGCGCTGGTGTGGGTAGAAACACCTGCACGACGACGAGTTGATTTGGTCGCACCAGCACCTGGTGCTCTGGCCGGATAATTGACAGTGAAGCGGGCAGAACCGCGAGTGCGGCCCGTCGTCATGCTGGCAATCGCTACCGCATCTGTAATATCCAGACCGCCGGATGCGGCTGTTACCAAATTTTTCTTCGCTGATTTTCCACAATCTTCGCAGACATCTTCCACAATCGTTCCGCTGCAATAACTACAAGGCATGGTCATTTCAAATTACTCCTGTCTAACTAATTTGTGTGCATTAAGACTTATGCTGCTCGGGCGGCTTTGCATAAGTCCTGTAAATACTCAGTCTTTAATTGCTGACACATTAGTCAGCATGTCCTGATACATCATCAACTTTGATCGCACTGCATCCAAATTCAGCGGACGCGATTTTAATTCCGCATCGATTTGCGCCCGCAAGGTCTGTCTTTTTACCTCAGTACCATACTGAAAAGTCAGCGCCTTATCTTTGGCTTGATAAGCGATAAAGCGTCCGTTTAAATCTTCTACCTCAGCAGCTTTTGTCTGTACTTCTGCAATCGCTTTATTGCCGTTGGCAAGTGCTTCTGCAATTGCCAATTTAAGCCTGCTGGCACCAACATTTACAGCAGCCCATTGCCCGGCTTGCAAACTACTTTCTAAGGTATCGCACCAACTCAGTAACATGGAGATGGGTGACATTGGTGACATGGATGATGTCGGTTGAAACCGCAAAGATGAGACTGCGTTTTCACCCAATAACTCACGCACTTGTGCAAGCTGCGATTGATACTCTGTCGTCATTATTTGCAACTGCGCCAGTGCTAATTTTGCTTGCTCCAGCTCGTTCGCTGCGGTAGCTCTGGCATTCTCTAGCTGATCCAATGTTATAGACCACGCCATCAAGCCGCGCTTGAGTGATTCTTTACCACGCTGCGCATTTAAAGGGTCGGATTGAATGTCCTGGATTTCAATAAATGAGGGACGATCTGATGCCGCATTCAGACGCTGGGCACGCTCCTCCATGATGCTGTAATCACGTTTTAAACCGGCCAGTTCTTCTGTGCCATGTGTCTCGGCATAATCGATCTCATTTAAGCTATCGCGCGCCTGCTCAAACTCTGTCTGCATCACCGCTAATAACTGCTCTGGCGTCATGCTGTCGCTAACCGATGCCGATCCCAATAAGTCACGATTTTTGATGGAGACCTGAGCCGTCGTTCTGACAATCGATGTACCTTCCAGCAGAGCTGTGACCTTTTCATCGGTGTTGGCCCAAGCACTAAACATCCCACCCTTGTGAATACGCGCTGCTTCTTCTACCACCTTAGCCAACAGCACGTAATCATCGACTAAGCTACTCAGCTTGCGAGTCGCGTCTTCTGCTTTGATCTGAGTGTTACCGGTGTAATGTTGCGCTCGCAATTTGATACGGATACGCTTGGTACTCTCAGCATCTGATAACTCATTTGCGTTAGTGGTGATCGCAGCCAATCGTTGTTGCCATAATTCAATCAGGCTATCCAAGTCACTCACTCGCGGAACTCCGCTAAGCGTTGTTGGATACCCAACGCAATACCAATGACCGGTGCGAATAAAATCGCCAGTAGCAGCATCCATAACCAGGACAAGGCGTGGAACGCTCTGCTCACTGCTAATGCAAATTGCTGTTCGTTCAAATTTAATGTGGCGGTCAGTGACTTCATAAACTGATCAAATGCCCAATCGGATTGTCCGACCTGCGTACCCAAACATAAAGCGATAGCGGCATCATGTTGACCAGCGGTTTCGAACTGCCGAATTTGCGCATCAATACGAACGTATTCCAACCATCCTTTTAAGGTATCTCTGGCCAAATTTTCTTCACCATCATACGTAATATTGGCCAGTTCCTCCGCCAATAAGCCATTGCCTTTGAGACTTTTTAAATCGGATGGAAGCTGTTTCACATCAAGGAGTTTGAGCGCAAATAGTTTTTTGGCAGTCTCTTGGAATAGCGTTGTTTGTGCTTGCTGCGCCTCTGACTTGGACAACAACAAATACACGCTCTCTTGTGCATTGGCAGTGTAGGCCAGCGCTTTGGCCTGTGACAACGCATGGACAGAATCAAATGCATCTTCCTTCGCCGATCTGACCTCGGATACGACTTGACCCGCCTTTACCGCAAACAGTAAAGCACTCACGATAAAGATAGCTAGCCCGGCTGCGATGGCAGGATTTAACATACGTTTAAAGGTGGCATACAACTTCATTTGCGTCTCTATATATACCAAAACGAGCAGCGCAGATAGTAGTAAGAATGCGATCAGCCATAATAAGGCTTTATGCTCACCCTCTGTATAGGCAGACGATAAATGTTTGAAGTTAGCATCATCCAATGCCACTACTGCTGGCAAGATGTGTTCACGCATCAGCGTATCTGCTTTTAACAAGGACTGATGTTGATCCGGTTTGGCAAGTGCCATACCGACCAATCTCTCATAGGCAGATAATTGCGTCATCAACTCTAAAATCGGCTTACGTTCTTCATCGCCATAGGTAATATTCTGTGCCGCAACCAGCAGGTAGTCATGTGCCTGCGCAATCGATTTGACATAGGCTTGCGTGTTTTTACCATCACTACCGTCGACCGCTTCTTTAGTTAAAAACACGTTCACAATTTGTGTGTGCGCGCTGGCTAAGGTCATACGGATTTTTTCTGCTGCGACGATCGACGGCACCGCGTCTTTACCTACCGTATTAACGACATAGGCATAGCTTTGGTAAGTATAAAATCCGACGATAGAAACGATTAGCGCGAGACCAATACAAAGTAATTGCCGGATTCTGAGCTGGCGTATGACGTCCTCGGTCTGAGGAATAATTACCTGGTCAGAATGGTCGTGGTGACTGGTTGCCAGTCCAACTGCGCCAAGTTGTAGGGTTGATGACATAGACTACTTATCCTTGATGAATACAAATTAATTAGCTAAAGACCTGACAGGACTCTTGATCAGTACAGCGACACTGGGAGGCGCTTTCCACTCCGCTTAGATGCAAACCATAGCTGGAAATCCATATACTCCCCATCATTTTTCATAAACTCGGCTTATAGACCAGCAAACGTATGGACAATTAAATATACTTACTACGAGTATATAAATTTATCTAATAGCTGATTCTTCGCTTAGATAGCAAGAAGTGCGCAGGAATAAGTGCGCGGTTTGCAATGTCCAATGAGCAATCAGCTGCGACCAAATCATGTCTGCCTTAACGGATCAGCGCGACTCGACGCATATCCTCGTCCACATACCTAAGGTGAGTTGATCACCTGCTTTTAAGGCAGTCACGACGCCCGGTTCGAGATTGGCTTGATTTAACTCAGTACCATTAGCGGAGCCTAATTCCAATACCGTAATTTGGCCTGCACCGTCCCGCATCAACTTTAAGTGTCGGCGCGAGATGCCGGGGTCTTGCACCACGATTTCTGGATGTATTCCCTTACCTTCAAACTGACGTCCCAAGGTTTGCTCATCCACATCGAGGTGATACTCTTTTTCTGCCGCAGCGACCGGGCATGGCAATCCTGGATCGGGATCTTTGTACAAACTACTATCCACCAAAATACGCAGCTTAAGTCGCACAAACGGTTGCACTGATGCATCTGCTGCATCTGCTGCAAGGCTTGTATGTGCCGCATCGTCCAACGGAGTAATGACGGTGTTTGTAGTATCCATAGAATTGACCGCCGCTACTGCATCAACTACCACTGGCTCAACTACCACTGCATTCAACGCAGGCAGCGGCTGTGCAATTTGTAAGCCACTTTGCAATCCACTTTGTAGACCACTAAACGACATCGCTTTTTCAAAATCATAGCGACACACTTCGCAAAACCGTGCATCAGGCCGACGCACCGTCATGCAATCAGGGCAGCTTGTTGTGGCTTTGCTACTGACTAAATTTTTTCCTGCTAACTTATCTAAGTTAGTGGCCGAACCGGCAGAGCTACTCGCACTGGCTGGCAATTTGATCGCGGAACCGCACTCAGAACAGTAATCAATATCAGTCGAAAAATGACCCTTGGGGCAGATATTACTCATCGCTTGCTCACCGGTTATACGTCCTGTTTTTAACTATAGAATTTTGCTAATTTACTTAATTATGGTTGTGCTGATGGTGTCGCTGCACGACGGCGAACTGTTCGGGTACCGCCTAGTTCCAGTTCCATATCCGCTGCTTTATCTGCCTTTTTCAGACGGACAGTGCCGGTGCTGGCATCGACCATATCCACCACTTTTTTCAAACGTCTGGTCACTTCTTCATTGCCTGACTCTTGCGCTAACTGAGCAGCGCGTCCAAGTAAGCGGGTAGCGCGGTCTTCATCACCTTTGGCTTTTGCATCTAAGCCTTCTTGAATAGAATCGGCCAATTCTTTTTGACCCGTGTAGTGTGCAACTTCCTTGCTGATACGGGTCGTGAGGGTATCGTCACCAGACCATTTAACCGCAATAGGATCACATGGGACTTTGGTTTCGACACCGGCGTGTTGATACACTACCGCAGCCCTGCAAGCTAAAATCTCGTCATCAATCGCGCCTACCGGCAACTCAAATGCCAGCTGAAAATCTCTTGCTTCCGTACCCCATGCGCCTAACGGTACGTCGATAGTTTTATCATCCAAGCGTTTTGCGACAGGCATCAAATCCATGATCTCTGGACTCATTTGCTTAACCGTTGTGAGCTTGACGACTTTAGGCGACCAGATGCGTAACACTGCACCAGAGATGCCTTTGGACATAGAGCGCGTTAAGAAAGAACGCAAGTCTTCCTCCAGTCCGGCAGGGTCGGTCACGGCATCGGCGGTGCCCAATAAGGCAGAAGCAATCGTCCGCAGCTCAGCTGGCTTCCAGTCGGTGCAGATACCACGACAATCACATTGGAATACACCTTTGCATTGCTCAATCACGGACGCTAGCTGGGTATCTTCGGAGCTGTTTTCTCCATCAGTCTGAAAATACACGCTGGCCAATGCTGCGCCGCTGCGTTTGACTTCAATCAAGGCAAACTTTAGACCTTCTGACATGGCGGTGGAACCCGATGCACGCAACGCTTGTATAGCTCTGTGTGCGTCGGCTTTGTTGGCGGCGGTGGCCGGGCACGCGCGCACAATCACATCGGCAGAGCCAGAGAACGTGACGACAAAGAACCACATGTCTTCACTCAATAAATCAATTCCCCGGCGTGCTGCATTTTTGGCCTGCGATAATTTCTCACCACCCATAGAACCGGACACATCTAAAACAAAGCCTACGACTTTACGACCGGCGGCATTTGCGGCGGCGCTTCCAATTACACTTGCACTAACATTGGCAGCCCCTTCAGAGACCGTATCAGATGTGATCGTCAGCACGGCATCTAAGCGGGATTGACCCGTTGCTAAATAAGGATTAAAAAAACCTTGAACGCGGAACATAACAACTCCAAAAAAACGGGAACATACAATAACTACCAATAACTCTTTTCAAACCATGTCAGGATGCGATTTTTTGTACGAACTGATTTCCAGACTGGATTAGACCGTCTGTAAATGTGCGGTTAATCGCGCTCAATTCCGTAATCGCTTTCTCACGTTTGCCTACGTTAGCAACATCAAGTTTTCTGCCTAACTCTATGGTTTGCAATAGCTTATCGGCGGACATAGCAAGAGCTGCAACATCGGCCGCAAAGTCACCCTGACTGTCTTTTGCTTTCAAATAACTGGCCTGTAATTCATCGCTGCCGATACTGTTTAACTCACGCGACAATGCGCGACGGGCATCGGTTGCCTTAGACGCTTTGGCGACTTCAGATAAAGCCGCGACATTGATGATCGCCCGTTTAAGACTTGGCAAATCAAACAGAATGCTGTCCATGACATTATTCATTTCTATCATCGACGCCGTCTGCGTTGCGCGAATTTCTGGTACCGAAATAATCGACTGGCTGTGTGCCATATGGATGCGCACAATGCGGGTTTCAAATGCATTTATCTGCTCGGCAAAGTCCCGCAATCTGGCGATCTCAATCAGGTCACGCGATTGCTCAACTGCGGCGCGCTTCTGTTCAAATTCGACACGCGCACGCTTCACCAGTATCTGCCCGGCAGCCATGTACAACTCCATATTTTTAATATGGTCGATCGTGCCTTGCACCATGCGATCTAACTTGTCGTTGGTTGATCTGAGTGTGGTTAATTGCGCCTGAGATTTTTTCTCAATCGCGGTCAGATGATCGGTAATTTTTTTGTGATTTTGTTGAAGAGCCCGTAACGCAGAAAACCATTCGCCGACGAAGGGAATTTTTCCTAAGGCATCTGTCAGGCTATGGTGGCCTTCCACCTCTTGCTTTACTTTCGGTAAATTTAAATCCTTCAGTGTAGTCGCTAAAGCAATCGTAATTTCACCAGCACGCCCGGCCTCACTGGTACGCATACCTTCTAATAATTGATCCAGATGCTGACTCAATTCACGCTGCACATCAGAGCCAAATGACATCAGGCTATTGGTATCTGAAAAAGACACGCTGGACGCAATTTGATTGATACGATTTTTTTGCTCATCGCTAAATTTGTTCAAATCAATTTGACGCTCAGCTTGCAACTCATATTTAAGCACTGGAACAGGCAAATTATCTGAGTACAGTGGTGCCATGGCGTTTGTAGATAAAGTTAATTCGGATGTTTCAGTTTTTTGCTCGCTCATAAGTGTCTCTTTAACTCGTTGCCTAAATTCGTTTCCGCAATTTGCTCATTGCTGATTAAAGTAATTCTCGATTACTGATTTAATTTTTAAGTGGTGCTCATGATGTCATTGCCGCAGCAATATTTAAACGGTAATTGATTTGTAATTTAACCGGATACAAGCAAATAATGGCGCGCATAAAAAAACCAACTTTGCTAAAAGCGAAGTTGGTGAATTTTTCGTTACATCGAAAGTCGTACTTGCGTTTCATACCTATTGTTACTGGATATTACAAAAAAACTGCTTATTCTTCTCGTAAAAAGGAAGCGCAAATTTATGCAAGATGTCTTGCGATTAAATCGGGCTAAGTCGATAGATATTATCTCAGCAGATTGCGTGCGCAATACAATGCTGAGCTTGATCAATGAATATATTTAATAGAATTGAGACAAATTTTTACGACTTTTTTACGACTTCGTTTACACCTTTTTTACATATATCAAGCAAAAGAGATTATTGCGGTGCGCGGCAACTGGCAGCAGCCATATTTTTTGATTCAGGCAGAGCAAATATCGCCAGTGCGCCACAACGTGATCCCAGCATCTTTGATTGATTATGTCCGACACCGACAACTTCAAAATACTGATGCTGAATGACTTGCTGGGGCGTTGCCAACAATCGTTCATAGCGCCAATAAGCACGTGCCCGCTGCAAACGCGTCGCACCTTCGGCCTCTGCGCCGCAGGCTTTATCCAATACCGGATGATTGGGATCGTTATCATCGGAGCCGACTAAATACATCATTTGCCGCTGAGCGTATCTGCGATATAAAGTCATACCATCAGTACCTTGCGCATACGGCACCATGTTACGCATGCCATAGCGATACTTGTCGTAGTCGGCACATACTGCGGTGTCGTAAGGAGCAAAGCCGGAGGCGGCAGAATTGTTCGGGCGATCAGCCGTGAAGTACAGGTAAGATGAAGGATTCGCGATCACATAAGTCAAGACAATACCACGTACGCGCAAGCCTTCATCTACATTGTTTAACACCGCGTACCGGTGTACCAATTGTGCGCCACCAGAATGCCCTGCTACCGTCACCCGCACCACCGCCGGTAAGCGATTTTTATTGGTGACAAAAGCGAGTAAATCATCCAATACTTGCAAAGAGCTGACAGAAAAAGACGCATTCACTGCGTTCTCGCCACTCATCCAACCTTGTCCGCTCCACATCGGCATATTCACAAAACCCTTCCTGGTGTCAGCGGTACCCGGAAAGTTTGGCGCAATCAGCAATATCTCTGCGGGGTCGCGGCCAGTCGCCTTGAGTAACTCCGCCGCTGCGGCATAATAATCATCGCCATTCCGCTGCAATCCATGCTGTACAAAAATCACCTCACTAATAGTACGCAAGTCACCATCTAGAGCGTGGTTTGCATACACAGGAAAGTCATACTGCTGACTGCTGCTACCTAAATGAACTCGCTGCCACCCTGCCGACTTTAAGCTCGATGGCGCAGCAATACCCTCGTCTGTTGGCTCAATTGTTTTGGCTGTCCTTGCAATAGGATTTTCAATAGAATTTGCGAAACCGGACTGAGCGATCATCGCAATGATTGCGCTCATGAAGATGGAAAGAATTAGTTTCATGCGTCACCTTTTTTGAGTGAGCCTAGGGTGTGTTGACCTATATTGATAAGCTCATAAAACTATTTAGTTTGAGACTCTGGTGCAGCAGCCCACCAAATCGCAGCCAACAACAGAGCCTGCAATATCAGCCTTAAGCCTAATAGCAACTCCGGTATTTTCGGGAACAGCTGAGGATTAAGCCACATATAGACGTTTGCAGGTGTAACAGTAATTGTCAGCACAAATAAGCCAATACCTGCACATTTACGATACTGAACATGCAGCAAACCCAGCGCACCAAGTAACTCAAAAAACCCGCTGATGTACACCGCTTGAATACGCAGCGGCAAAGACGGCGGGACAATTTTCAGAAAAAAGTCCGGGGCCATGAAGTGTCCGATGCCGCCGACGAAGAACCAGGTGAATACCATCAGTAAGGCGATTTTTTTGCTGGTCATGGTTACTTACTAATTGCTTATTGATATTAACTTGCGCGATAAAATTAAGCTGCTAGCGGAGAACGGCGTGCATTGGCAACTTCCTTGAGTAGCGTGCGAAACCAGATATGGGCAATATCTTTATCGACAAATTTATGCCACTGCATCATCTCTACCAAGAGCGGAATATCCATCGGAGGTGGTAATAAGCGAATCGGGAAATAGTCGGCGAACATATCTGCCAATCGGGTATGCATAGTGGCGATACGATTGGTACCAACTAACAATAATGGCAAGGAACTAAAATTACTGGTACTGACTTCAACCCGCCTTGCAAAGCCTGTGCTTTGTAAAAACCATTCTTCAAAACTAGGCTGCGCTTTACCAAATTTGGTCGAGACGTGCGCCAGACTCATATATTGATCCAGCGTCAAACTGTCACCAACAATCGTATTGTCCTTCCACACAACACAACTGTAGCTGTCCTGGAATAGCACTTCGCTAGCATGACCCTCGACTAAATACTTGGCTGGCATGATGAGTAAATCAATTTCGCCACGATCAAGCTGTATTTCGTGATCGTCGCCAGGCGCCATAATTTCGAGAGTAACATTTGGTGCCAGTTCACTCATCTTACGTGCCACCTCAGCCATCAGGACTGAAGTTGGATAATCTGAGGCAATCACCCGAAAATGCCGGGTCGATTCTTCTAAAACAAATCCTGGCTTGGTTTCGATGGTCGATTGAATCTGCAACAAGACCTCGCGTACTGGCGCTTCCAGGCTAGCTGCTAACGGCGTCATCACCATATTGCGACCAATCTGAGTCAATATTTCATCCTCAAAATAATCACGCAACCTTGCCAATACACCACTCGTTGCCGACTGGCTCAAATTGAGCCTTTGCGCAGCGCGAGTAATACTGCGCTCAGCCAGTAACGCATCCAGCGCTACCAACAGATTTAAATCAAGTTTATTAAACCGCATGCCTGTCTCCGATTTTTTTAGGTATTTCCGCAACCGATTTATACAATCAAGAAAATCGATTTTACACATATTGCCTACGTCCTTAGCATGCGGTATTGGCTTTTTTGTCAGCCAAAAAAATAATAAGGACGGAGACATGAAACTCGCAAGCTTAGCAAGCAGCAGTCGAGACGGGCAACTTGTTGTCGTCTCGAAAGATGGTACTCGAGCAGCATCAGCGCAAAATATTTCACCCAGTCTTATTTGTCTTTTAGAAAACTGGCAGAGTTTATCACCCGCATTGGATCGCTTGTACCAGTCACTCAACCGTGGTGAAGTCGCTGAGGCCTTTCCATTTCAGCCGCAATTAGCGACGGCTCCGCTACCTCGCGCACCGCAATGGTGTGACGGCTCTGCTTTCATCAACCATGCGCGGCTAATGGAAACTGCATTCCACACGCCACCGATTGCCGATCTCGATACGATTCCCTTGATGTATCAAGGTGCCTCCGACGATTTTCTTGGACCGCATCAGAATATTGCCTTACCAGACGAAGCACACGGCATCGACTTTGAAGGGGAATTTGGAGTTGTTTTGGATGAAGTCCCACTCGGTTGTCCTGTCGATCAGGCCCTATCGTACGTTCGACTAATCGTACAAATTAATGATGTCAGTCTGCGTCACTTTGGGCCACGAGAAATGAAAACGGGATTTGGATTTTTTCAGGCAAAGCCATCTTCCAGTTTTGCGCCTTTAGCAATTACTCCAGGTGAATTAGGTAGCGCATGGCGCGATGGCCGAGTTGCATTGCCCTTGCAAGTGCACTGGAATGAGGTCTGGTTTGGTAACCCGAATGGTGCAGAAATGAGCTTTGGCTTTCAGCATTTGATTGCCCATGCAGCCGCCACCCGCAAGCTGTCAGCGGGGACGATTATCGGCTCTGGCACGGTCTCTAATATTGAGAGAAGCGCAGGTTCCGCGTGCATCGCAGAGCGACGTGCGCTGGAAATGATTGAGCACGGTGCGATTTCAACGCAATTTATGCGCTTTGGTGATCGTGTTCGGATGGAAGTACGCGATGCTGCCGATCAATTGATATTTGGCGCAATTGACCAACGGGTCGTCAAATGTCCTGACCTAAGGCGCAGAAAATTATAAGCGTCCAATCAAGAATCTCACCATGACCAACATAAGCGCAACAAACCAGACAAGGAGACTACATGTCACGCCGTTTTGTCGATTTATCGATCTATCTTGAAAATGATGTTCTTTCCGATCCCCCGATGCTGGCACCAAAGATCGAGTATCAAACCCATCGCGATACCTTACCCGAATTTATGCATATGCTGCCGGGTACAAAAGTGGAGGATTTTCCCGATGGCGAAGCGGCTGCAGCTGAATGGGTGAGATTAACTACACATAGCGGAACCCATCTGGACGCGCCCTACCATTTTCATTCAAAAATGAATCGCAAACTGGGAGAAGCAGAACGCTCCATCACGATTGATGAAGTGCCGCTGGATTGGTGTTTTCGTCCCGGCGTCAAACTCGATTTTCGTCATCTGCCCGACGGTCATGTTGTCACCGCAATGGAAGTTGACGCCGAGTTGGCGCGCATCGGTCATACCTTACAAGCATTCGACATCGTCGTCATTAACACCCGTGCAGGTGAGCGCTATGGTCACTCGGATTACATCAATGCGGGTTGCGGGATGGGTTATGAGGCGACCATGTATTTACTAGAACGCGGTGTCAGGCTGACGGGTACCGATGCGTGGAGCTGGGATGCGCCATTTTCATTTACCGCAAAAAAAATTGCAGAAACTGGTGATGTCAGTCTGATCTGGGAAGGTCATAAAGCGGGGCGCGATATTGGTTACTGCCATCTGGAGAAAATGCATAACTTAGAAGCCTTGCCTGGTAATGGTTTTACGATCAGCTGCTTCCCTCATAAAATTCGCGCCGCTTCCGCTGGCTGGACCCGTGCGGTAGCCATTTTTGATGATGCTGACTAATAATTTTTCGATTTTTTTATGAAATGGCAGCCAAATTTAAACGCTGCATCAACAAAGGACTAATTCATTATGTTTCGTTACTTCCCTACTAATTACGTCTGGAATCTGTCGGTTGATCTGGCCATCGAAATGGGTGCGCGCATCGGCGAGATCGAGGAAATGTGCGCCCCCCTGCTAGAAGTAGCACGCCAAGGTGACGATGAGGGCACGGTAAAATTTATGCAATCCTGGGTTGCGATGGGTGACAAGCTGGTGGATATGGCAAACGAGGATGTTGTGCTCGGACGCAGATTATCCGCAGGCGACAAACTCAATCGCGCAGCAATTTATTTCTTGGTAGCAGAGCGTATGCAGAGTCATGGGGCACCGGAACGGGTTACTTTATATGCCAAATCTCAAGCGACATTTTTGCGCGGCGTGGCGCTCTCACACGAAAATTGCGAGCGGGTAGAAATCCCTTATGGTGACAGCCATTTATCAGCGCTGTACGTCCGTGCAGACACCACTAAAGGCGCGGATGGCGTTGCGAAGCCAGCGCCATTACTGGTGCAGGTAAATGGCCTGGACAGTACCAAAGAACTGAAATACCGGATAGGTCTGCCACAAATGCTGGCGCGACGCGGTATATCGTCACTCATTGTGGATCAGCCAGGCACTGGTGAAGCCCTGCGTTTGCACGGATTGACAGCGGTGTATAACACTGAACTGTGGGCTAGTAAAGTAGTCGATTATTTGGAAACCCGTGCCGATGTCGATCATGCTCGCATCGGTATGGAAGGCGTCTCTTTGGGCGGTTACTACTGCCCTCGCGCGGTCGCTTTTGAGCCGCGTTTTGCGTGTGGTGTGGTGTGGGGTGCTAATCACGATTGGCGCGAAGTCCAAAAGCAACGCCTCGCACGAGAAGGGCAAAATCCAGTGCCCCACTATTGGGAGCATGTGTGCTGGGTATGGGGCGCAAAAGATGTAGACGATTTTATGACCATCGCAGAGCAAGTGCATCTGAATGGAATTTTGGACAGAATCAAGGTGCCTTTTTTAGTTACTCATGGCGAAGCCGATAAACAGATTGCACTGAAATATGCGCACCAGACTTATGACCAACTAGTCAATAGCCCAAAGCGCGAGCTGAAAATTTTTACCCCGCGCGAAGGTGGCATACAGCACAGTAGTTTCGACAACAGCGCCAATGCTGGTAATTTTATTGCTGATTGGGTAGCAGAAACTCTGAACGGACGGTTAGCATGACCGCGCCGGTACGGCGAGTAGTTACGGGCCATAGCGCCGATGGCCGCGCCATCATTATCAGTGACACGTCCGCGCCACAGGTGTTTGAGGTAGCGGCACAGCCCGGTCTGGCATTTACTGAAATTTGGCGCACGGACTGCATGCCAGTCAGAGTCGACAATGCGGCAGATCCGACCTTACGTCCATTGCAATTAGCACCAACATCAATGGGCAGTGTAATTCGCGTGACTGACATACCGCCAGAGTCTGAAGACGACGGAGCGCTTGACCCAGCTAAAGCAGCAGCACATTTTGCACAGCTAGGTGGCGCGAAGGCTTCAACAGGTAATGCCGCGGCACCGCATCCTTTAATGCACAGGACTGAAACCGTTGATTACGGTATGGTATTGGAGGGCGAAATTTATCTGGTGCTGGACGACAGCGAGGTATTGCTGCATCGAGGCGATGTAGTGATACAACGCGGCACCAATCACGCATGGGCAAATCGGTCGGGCAAATCGACACGCATGTTATTCATTCTGCTGGATGGAAAATTTGCCGATGGACTGAACTGAAATGAGCCAGCACTTAATTCAGCACCAAGTACAGCACCAAACACAACAAAGAGCACAGCCCCAGGCATTATTTTCTCTCGCCGATAAAGTGGCACTCATCACAGGTGCGGCCAACGGTATAGGGCGTGCAATTGCCTGGCAAATGGCGCATGCCGGTGCACACGTATTACTCAGCGATATTGACAGTGCTGGTGGTTCAGCGCTGGCGGCAGAAATGACCGCCGCTGGCTATGCTGTGGCGATATTTCCATGCGATATGGGATCACGGTCAGAGATACAAACTTTGTCCAGCGAAGCGCTAGCAGCCTTCGGGGAAATTGATATATTAGTTTGTAACGCTGGAGTCGCGCCCCATGCCGGACCGATTGCTAGTGCTTCTGACCGGGACTATGAACTGACGATGGAGATAAATTTACATAGCAATCTACAGCTGTGTAATTTACTCATTCCACAGATGGCGGCGCGTAACAACGGTAGTGTCATCATCATGTCGAGCATTGCAGGTGTCAGGGGTAATAAAAATATCGGTTTGTATGGTTTATCAAAAGCGGCCAGCGCTCAACTGGTGCGTAACCTTGCAGTGGAATGGGGGCCGTCGAATGTCCGCATCAATAGTATTTCGCCGGGGGTGATCGATACTGCGTTTGCTAAACCGATCTCAGCTCAACAAGTTTTGGCTGCGAAACGGATTGCGCTGACACCATTAAGGCGCTTTGGGCAGGTTGATGATGTGGCAGGCGTTGCAGTATTTTTAGCCACACCGGCAGCGGCATTTATAACCGGGCAAAACCTGATTGTTGATGGCGGCACTACCATCGGCGACGGTAATTAAATCTCCACTCTCAAGTTCGCAGCAAAGGGTATTAAATGCATATTTTGATCACAGGTGCCAACGGCTTTGTCGGTACCGAATTAGTAAAGCGCTTACTAGAAAATAAGGGCGATACTGAGTTGCATAACTTTGATCAGCTCACCTTAGTTGACATGGCATTCGATCAGGTAGCAACCGATGCTCGTGTTCACCAATTATGCGGCAGTATTGGCAATCCCGGTGTCTTGGTACAAGCGCTTCGACATCCGGTAGACTATGTATTCCATCTAGCCAGCATACCGGGTGGTGCAGCGGAGACCAACTATGAGTTAGGTCTTAACGTCAATCTGCAATCGAGCTTACAGTTGCTAGAGCTTTTACGTGTTCAGTCACTGCAAGGTGCGGTAGCAAAATTAGTGTTTGCGAGTAGTGTTGCGGTCTACGGAACCGTATTACCAGACTTAGTTGACGACGCGAGTTTGCCGCGCCCGGTTCTCAGTTATGGAACACATAAACTGGCGATAGAATTGCTGCTGGAAGATTACAGCCGACGTGGCTGGATAAATGGATGTGCATTGAGACTACCGGGTATTGTGGCACGGCCACCCGTGACCAATGGGTTGACGTCAGCATTTATGAGTGATATTTTTTGGTGCTTGCGAGATGGCCAGCCGTTTACTTGTCCGGTCTCGGCGCAAGCAGTTATGTGGTGGATGTCACGTGATTGCTGTGTCAATAATTTGTTGCATGCAGCGAGCTTAGAACCGCAACAACTGGCAAACCGGCGGGTAGTTACTCCACCAGTATTGCGCTTGACCATCAGCGAGTTAGTCGACCAGCTTGCGAGCATATTTGGCGCAGATCGCCTGAGCTTAATTAGCTATCAACCCAACCCCAAACTAGAAGCCGTGTTTGGCGCTTATCCACCGATCAATACCAGCACTGCCGAAGCAATGGGATTTAGTCACGATGGCTCCATCAAACAATTGGTTGAAAATGCAATAGGGATTGCTACTAACTGATATCCACCTCAATCAGCGAGTTGTATCGGCTGTGTGGGAATAGGAAAAATAACTCATAAAAACAATATACTCCCTATATTTTTTATCCAAACTCCGATACGGATCAGAAAATATATGGACAACTAAAATGTACTGAATGGGAGTATATTTTATTACTTCTATAAATTTTATCGGTTGAGCGCTCTAAACCATCCGTATTCGAGTGACAGCCTCTTCATTACGAATACAAAATCAGCGCGATAAAAACTGGGCTTTTAACGCGCCAGTAATTTATACTGCCACGCCAGCAAACATCACATGCTCATGCGCCATGAGTACAAAAGTCGAACCTGACACCAACAACTGGCTCAGCGGACTTGGCAAACTAGCGTCTGATAATGCAAGCCAATGCTCACCCAATGCTAGCGCTGCCTCGTCATCTTTTAACCATACCTCGTCGATCAGATCAACACTTATAGCGTGCCCGGGACGTTGCAATGTCTGATTACGGATCACACGATCGATACCGCTACTCGCATCAGCCAATATCGTTTGCCAAACGTCGTCCGTTGCGGAAAGTAATTCATCAACTGAAACACCCTCAGCAACCCGATAGAAGACAAATAATTTACTGGCACTTTTAGCATTGTCCTTATTACTGTCATCAGCGGTGTTAGTGTCAGCAGCAAGCTTGATTTTTTCGATCACCGGCATTTTGAGTACGCTTGCCTGATCAACAAAGCGATCTTCATCTGGCTGTAAATGCTCCAGATAAAATGGTGCAGTGAGTGCTGCCGCAGCCTGTTCGGGATGATCAAACCAGACTTGCGTGACAAAATCACGGCCAATAGAAAGCGTATCCGGCATCGCCCCTGAAAAAACTACGGGGACTCGAAAACTATTTTCAAAAACGTGATTTTGTATATACCGTCTTGGCGCTAAATCAGGTGATTTACCGATAAACTGTACTACATCTGCACCGTGGACATTCTTCATATAATGATGTGCCTGGCGCAGTGTCATGCCTGTGCGACGGCGTCCAACTATCATCATCTTGATCATACTATTTCCTTTGATATCGTTATAAAAATATGCCGGATTTTCCCAGATAAATATACCAAGGCAAACCTAGACAGAATAAAATTTATACCAGCGCTACTTTAGGATCTTCTGACAACGTCACTCGACGAAAACTCGCCACCGCAAGTATCGCGATCATAACCGTAGCGATACCCAGACTTCCATAGCCAGCGTTCTTAACAAGCGTCCCGCCTAAAATTGGCCCTATCGCAGCACCAATCATTAACATCGCTGGTGTGGATGCTGCAGCTCGACCAGATGGATCAAGTTTAGATAAAACGCCGAAGGCAAACGTATGGGTGAAAATCAACAAGCCAGCGAACACCGAGGTCGCAACAGCGTAAGGCATAAAGCTTGTGCTCTGCGTGATCGCCAGCGCAATTACAGCTTGTAATATGGGACCGATCAACAGTACGCGATATGCCGAAAACCTGCGTTCCAGCAATACCGCCAGCGGTGCGGGTAATAAATTCACAATACCGAGTGCGATCAAAACGCCCGACACCGCCGCGATACCAAAACCACGATCCATGCCGATGCGCTCGACAAAACTAAAGATCATTGACTGTACTAAAGCCATACAACCGACGCCAAACACCATAAACCAGACACGAGGATCAAGCCTGTCTTTTGTTAAATTTGATCGTTGATTGTTGGCATTAATCACACGATTATTCAGGCGCTCAATGGCAGTATAAGATTGAGGAAAAGCTAAGGCACTCGCCACCGTAGCTACCGCCATGACGGTAGCAAAAAGACGAAATAATACCGGGCCGCCATATTGAGTAACCAACGGCGGTGTGACGATGAAAAATCCCAATGCGAATATCCCAATTGTGATTCCTACAGTAGCAAACAAACGATGCGGCTGAATACTGCGGCCGATACTACCGTGGGTAAAACTTAACGCACAGCCAGCAGACATACCCGCAATCGCGTGCAACAACAACATAATGACAAAATCATGCGTGAAAGACAGTGCGATAAAACTCAGCATCGCCAGTCCAAACCCGAGCGCAGCAGCGATGCGTCCGTTTAAGCGACTCAGTCGTGGAGCAAAAAACAAACTACTCGCCACTGCGCCAAACAGAAATAATGTCACCATCCCACCTGCCTGTTGCGCATCAAAGTGATAATATGAAATCAGCGCGCCAACCCATAATGGCAATGCCACCAGATCAAGCATCCCCGCGCAATGTGCGACCATTAATACAATATGTCCTGACCTGCTATCTGCCTTCGTCATACTTGTCTCCTGTTTGTTGCATTATTAATGCATTCATTACGCTATTTAGCGTGATCTTATTTTTATATTTTTTCTGACTACAACACTTATTTTAGTGTTTGGTGTTTTGCACTTTATTAGATTTGCTGCCAAATACAACTTTTCGATATCAATTTAAATCGGTTCAGCGAGCGCCATCAACGATGCGCGCATGATCTTGGTATGTTCTTGTTTATCACCGCCGGATATCTCGATTTCACCTAGACGACCAGAGTTTTCTACAACCATGCGGCAACGTTCAAAGCGTCGTTGCTGGAAGCGATCAAGACCTCCTACCACACTACTAGCACGTGTTAACTCTTCAGCTAAAACGATACCATCCTCGATTCCGATGCATGCGCCCGACGCTAAATGCGGTGTCGTTGCATGTACGGCATCACCAATCAACACCACGCGTCCGGTAAACCATGGTTGCGGCAACAATAAACTGACTAGGGGACGATAAATGACCTGGGACTGAGCCGTGATTTGCTCTCTGATCTGTTGCATCAGCGGTGCGGAAAATGGCGCCAATAAATCACGCAACATTTGCGGTTGCTGATCGGTGGGGATATGAGTATTGGTCTCGCGGTCCTCGGTGACAAATAAATACATTTCACTGGCGGATACCGGATTAATACCGGTTTTGATTTTCGGCCCCATCCACATTTTAGTATTAACTACATCAGCAGGCCGTGGCAATACAGCGCGCCATACACCTTGTCCTGTGTAGCTAGGCTCTGGTGCATCCGGAAAAAGCAAACTACGTACCTTTGATTGCAAGCCATCAGAACCAATCACGACATCATACCGTTTGCAACTGCCGTCAGTCGTCTGTACATCAACACCATCAACGTCTTGTTCGATTGATGTGAAGCTACACCCCAGACGTACATCAACACCAGCACGTCTAGTCGCAGCAGCCATCAACTTAGCCAGCGCGGGCCGCATAATACCAGCGCCGCCCGGAACATCTGGCCCGGCAAGACGTGGTGTCGGTAAATGACCAACATGTATATCAGTCGCTGTATAAATATCTAAGCCGTCACTGCCATAACCTTCTTGTAAAAACTGATCGAGTATTCCCAATGTGCCAAAGGCGCGCAGAGTGGCGCCGCCTAGGCTGATACCAGCACCATAAGAATGCCAGTCCGCATCAATCTCAACCAGATCAACCTGTACTCCGCGCTTGCTTAGCTCGATTGCCGCTGCCATTCCAGAAAATCCACCACCAATAACAAGGGCAGTACGTACAGCTGTAGTCATTTTAAAACTCCTTAATTGATCTTTAATTCTTCGATAGTTATAGTCTGTTATCACTCAAATCAGCGCAGCGTAAATCGCCGTTCGCGAGTATCGTCAGCGACACTTTTGTTAAGGTTTGTCCCAGACACGGCCCCAATAAACATTTACCCGTCACAGGCTCAAACTGAGCACCGTGAGCAGCACAGATGACACGTGTGCGATCAGCATTGAAATACTCATCCTTGCGCCAGGCAAGCGGGGTATTGCCGTAATGCGGACACGCATCCCTATAAGCATGTATCTCACCTTGATAACGCAGTACAAAAATACCCAACTGCGCAAAGCCCTTACTGGCGCCCTCTATCACCTCGTCTGCATTACAGAGATACATGCCGTCGCTCATGGCTAGTGCGCCCCGGATACGACTGGCGCGCCGGAAAGTGGCGTATCTAAAGTAGCTTTATCTAAGGTAGGCGTATCTGATGGCAACTTAGCTGGAAGCGGTCCACCCGGAGCCCATTTTTCACGATGCTGAAATAGAAAAAGCTGCGATCCATCCGCGCCCATCGGTGCCTGGCGCGCCACCCATTGATCGTCATGCAAATCCATATCTGCATCGTATTCAACATGACATCCGAGCGGACTATTGAAGTACCAAAACCAGTTCGATCCAAACAAATGACGACCCGGCCCCCAAAACGACTGATAACCCTTTTCTACAAAATGAGTACCAGCCAGCATGACCTCAGTCGGGCCTCCCATATGAAAAGTAAAGTGCTCACAACCGGTCATAAACGGAGGAGTCTGAATCAGAAATAAAGTATGATGATCTACCGTTCCTGCTGGACGCAAGAACGGGCCTACGCCAGCAAAGCGGTCGGTACAAACAAAGCCGATACGAGCATAAAAAGCCTCTGCTTTAGCTGCGTCTGGCACAAAATAAACGACATGCGACAAGCTCCTTGGACGTGGCTGATCGTCGGGATCAAATGCGATTTTATTCACAGCACGCTGGGGCGCTGCACCTGGCGCATTGACTGCCTCTGCAGGCAGCGAGATAGCGCGACGCACCGTAATCTGAAAGCCAAGAGCAAAACCAGAATCGTCGACTACCTCAATCGAGCCATCATCGAGCCTGAGTACCTGACGATCTCGTTCAAGCTCTTCAGTGATCGCATTGAGTGAAGCCTGATCGGTTACACCATAAATCGTTTTTCTTAGCATGGTGGCGGTTGGTAGCGGTGCAGGCAGTGATACGTCATTCCGGTGTGCCAAAATAATTGCAGTACCGTCCAACGCTTCAAAACGGTTATTGCCAACTGGTGTCAGACCATAGTCGGTCAAATATTGGGTACATGCCGCCAAGTCGTCAACACCAAAAACAAGAGCGTCTGGTCCGATAATATTCATTGTGATAAGTCCTTTAAAATTAAGCTTGTACAAATTGGGATGAGTTATTTTTTTCAGTAAAGTAAATCAAAAACATCAAAGACATACGCTTGCTTGATCACTAGCAGAAGATCGTGATCAAGTCCTATAAAGCGGTAACAGAATTGGTTAAGTTGTCGGGTGCTGTTGGTGTTGCTGACGTGCTTAATGAGTTAACTGAATTTCCTGAATTTCCTGAATTAGCTGAATGCGCCACTGCAGCTAATGGCATAACAGGTCGCAATAAAAAGTACGCTAATGCAGGTAATAAAACTAATGCGCCGAGCATGTTCCATAAAAACATAAATGCCAGTAGCAAACCCATATCTGCCTGAAATTTGATGGGACTGAAACTCCAGGTCACCACGCCGATTGCCAGAGTAACCCCCGTCAGCATCACGACCTTGCCCGTAAATAGTAGCGCCCGGTAGTACGATTCCGAGAGACTTTGACCTTCCCGCATGCGAGCCAGCATAATGCTGAGGATGTATAGCGCATAATCGATACCGATACCAACACCCAATGCAATCACCGGCAGCGTTGCAACCTTGACACCCATGCCCAGAGCCACCATCAGCGCCTCGGCCAAGATCGAGGTCAGCATCAGCGGGAGTACCGCGACCACCACCGCCCGCCATGACCGGAAGGTAATAAAGCACAACACAATCACTGCGGCATATACCAATAGCAGCATCTGACGCCACGCATCATGTACAACAATATTGGTCGCAGCTTCTATCCCCGCGCTACCTGCAGCTAGCAGAAATTTTGTGTCGTTAGTATCGTTTTCTTTGGCAAATGCTTCCACATGCTGGACTATCGCTGTCAATGTGTCAGCACGGTGATCCCGCAGATAAACATACATCGTGAGTAAGCCACAGCTGTCGTTATATAAGCCGCGCGGCGCTCCGGCGGTGACGGTATTGAGCATCGCTTGATTGGGTAGAAATGCGTACCATTTTGGATTGCCTTCATTCAGACCGGACAGCACTCGACGATTGAGCAAAGCCAACGTATTCGTGCTCTCTACTCCATCTAGCTGACGTAACTCCCACTCCAGCGCATCTACTTTATTCAGTGTCTGGTATTGCGAGCAAGCGCCCTCCGGAGTCTTCACCATCACTGCCAGCACGTCGCTAGAAGCGCCGTAAGCAGACGTCATAAATGCAACGTCTTTGTTATAGCGGCTATCAGGACGTAACTCCGGCGCGCCTAAATCAAGATCACCTATCTTCAAGTGTGTGCTGGCGACATATCCACCAATGCCCATTAACACCGCGACTACCACGGCACCGGTAGCCCAGCGACGTTGCGTAAAGCGATCCAATAGCGCCCATAGAGGATGCCTCACTTCACCGGCAGCATCACCCGCTTCTGCACGTAAGCTGCGCTCGGCAGCGCTGGCACTAACGCCGCTATAACTGAGCAAAATCGGCAGCAAAATCAAATTGGTAAAAATCAATACGGCCACACCTAAGCTGGCGGCAACTGCTAGTTCCCGAATCACCTGAATATCGATCATCAGCAATACGGCGAATCCCACCGCATCGGCGACTAGTGCCGTGAATCCAGCCAAAAACAAGCGGCGGAAGGTAAAGCGTGCCGCGACTAATTTATGCATCCCGCGACCAACATCTTGCATGATGCCGTTCATTTTTTGTGCGCCATGACTCATACCGATAGCGAAGACTAAAAATGGCACCAGTATCGAATACGGATCGAGAACATAGCCAAGCATAGGCAACATTCCAAGCTGCCAGACCACAGCGATCAGTGACGCGGCAACCACCAGCAAAGTGGAACGTATGCACCTTGTGTACCAGTACACCATTAAGGTGGCGATGAATACGGCCAGCGCAAAGAATGCGAGTACCGTTTTGACGCCCTCAATCAAATCGCCAGTTAGCTTGGCAAAACCAGTAATATGGACCTTGACACCACGCGCCTCATACTTAGTGCGCAAGGCTTCGAGCTTTTCAGAAAAACTACGGTAATCCAGAGGTCGCCCTGCGCTATCCTGATTGAGCAGCGGCACATAGATCACGCTAGATTTTGCGTCCAGCGCTACGATCTGACCGATCTCGCCGGAGCGGGCAATATTTGTGGCGAGCAATTGCAGCGACTGGGCAGAACCATCATAAGCATCAGGGATGACTGGCCCCCTTCCAGACCATCCTCAGTGACACCAACCCAACGTGTGGTCGGCGTCCATATCGACTTCATCTGAGTTCTGTTGACGCCTGGAAGTAAGAACACCTCATCGCTGAACTGACGTAGGGTTTCAAGATAATTCTTGTCATAGATGGTCAAATTACCCGGGGCGTTTACCTGATTATTTGCGACCGCGATACGGACAGCATTACCCAGCCCGGTAAGATCATTCTGGTGATCCAGTAAATGACGAATATACGGATGTTGAGAAGGAATAGTTTTCTCAAAACTGGCATTTAGCTCCAGTTTGCTGGCCTGCCAGCCGAGCAAAATCGTGATCAGCGCGCATACTGCAACTACGATAAGACGATGATTAAACAAAAGACGCTCGACCAGCGAACCAGACCGGGGATCAAAGTCAGACAACTGCCCCGACCCGATCGGAGAATGAGAGGAAGGCATCATGGCTTAACTCCGGCCACGGCTGACGCTAAGTCTAGGCCAATCGCGCCTTGCATTGTCAGCGCAAGTAATGAGCCATCTCGACGTACAAGTACTGCATTTAAAGGTGGTAAAAGCGGCGTTTTTAGTGGTATTAAAACACCATCGTGCCCCTGTAGAATAACGCTGGCCTGATTGACCATGACTAAGGAACCATCCGCCCGCAATGCAGATCCTGTGATCGAAGCGGGCATTGATACGGGCACCTGCGACCATTGACTACCGGCATCAATACTGCGCCAGATATTGCCTCGCAAACCAGCGACAACAATCTCATTGTCGTTTGGTAGTTCTAGCGTAAAAAAACTACCTTTGTATGGCGTTGTGATACGTTCAAAATGCTGGCCACCATCGATTGAGCGTAATAACAAACCTTGCTCACCAGCGATGACAATTTGCTGGCCTCGCGCACGGGCTGCATAAAGGTGTAAACCTTGCGGATTATCGGCAGCAGACATGCGTGAAATCCAGGTTTTTCCACCATCCTCAGTCGCAAAGATTAAGCCGTACGCGCCCACTGCGATTGCGCGACGTGCGCCAATGACTAATACATCTAAAAATGGCTTATCAGGACCATCCGCAACTAGCCGCAAGGCAATTTTCTCTGTAATTAGATCACCAGATTTTTGCGCCGTTTCAAGTACCATTTGTGCTGCAAGACGGCCGTCAAATTGGCGTGTCCAAGTAGAACCTGCATCATCACTGGTCAAGATAATACCGCCGTGCCCGACAGCAATCCCATGTGAGCCATTAAATCGCACAGAGGTCAATGTCACACTGACTGGAGCTGGCACCTGACGCCAAGTGGCGCCATCATCCTCAGATAACACGATCACGCCACGCTCACCGACCGCAACCAACCTTCCGCCAACTTGAGCACCGCTAAGCAGTACGACCTTTGCTGCCTGGCGGGACGTGAGTGCCGGACGATCGAGCGCGTCACCAATGGGCGTCGCTTGCGCAGATATCGTAATTATCATGAGACTTAGTGCGAATGACTTAGCCACGGCTGGCAGATAACGATTACAACAGTTCATCAGCGCACACTCTCGCTTGCCATCGCATCCGGTGTGAAGGTGCTGTCTGAATAGCGTGGCTTGACCGCGTAATGCACCGACTTACTGTTATAGAGATCGCCAACGTAGGAGTTGCCTGATAACAGATCATTGAAGCCGAAAGAACCAATCACGTTACCCGGCAAATCTGGCGCAACAAAACTAGCCGACCAAATTGTTTTCCACAATTGACCGTTTGAATCAAAGCGATCTGCCAGCACGCAAATCCAGGTGTCTTCGTCACAGTAATAGCGGCTCTTGGCAGCCGGATGGCGCTGACCTGCGCGTAGCGCCGCATCAATCACCCATACCCGATGCAATTCCCAACGCATGTAGCTTGGATTGACACCTGTCTTACTCAGCACTTCTGCATCGGCCTTCGGTTGCAGCATTTTGTTCACGTTATACGGAACAAACATTTCTTTCTTACCGGCGATTTTAAATTCGAAGCGATCCAACTTACCTGACCAAGTCTGTACCTCATCAAAACTCATTAAACCTGCGGTCACCGGGGATGGCGTGTCACAACACGGATTAGGTAACTTACGTACCCGGCGCTGCCCCGTCAGATACACCCAGGCTTGGGTTTTAGCAGGGTCGAGCTGATCGCGACCAGTAATAGCTTCACCAGCGCGGATAGGAGGACCTACGTTGACTAATCGGATCAGTTGAATCTCGGGCGATTTCGCAAACGATTCTAAAGTAGCCTCGGGATAGTAGTAGGGAATCTGAAAATCAATAATGCCATCCGTGGTCATCACAGGACGGCCATCGGCAGTAATTTGGTACTGTGTTACCTGCGACTGAAACGAAGTACCACGCCAGCGCAGCATATGATTCCAAATCACTTCTGCACCATTTTTAGGAATCGGGAAAGGAATACCACCGACGACATCAGCCGCAACATCGCCGACCAATTTGCCGCGTGTCGCGTTCTTCAATGTATTGTCATAGACCCATTGCGGCGCGGCAGCAGTGCGATGCGTTGGATAAACATCCACCCGGTAATCCGGATATTTTTTTAATAGCGCTTTAACGCCATCAGTCAGCCTATCGGCATATTGATCCGCGTTTTTAGCAGTGATTGAGAAGATTGGTTTTTCATCCTTAAACGGATCGCCGCGACGCCCTCCCGCTTTATCGCCTGCAATAGCAGTCGTCATACCACCAGTCCAGGCCGGGATGCTGCCATCTTTATTGCCAGCTTTTTCAGCACCGAATGGGGTTAATTCGGTCTTTAACTTAGCCGCTTCTTCTGCAGTTACACCAGCCATGACGGGCAGAGTTACTGCACTCATCATCATGCTAATAATGGCGGTGAGGATGTGATTATGATGATTGTTGCGATTGAATTTCTTCATGATGTTGTCTCTTTATTTAATAGTCAAAGCAAAGGCAGACCGACTTAGAAAGTCCGGCGCACGCTAAGGGAGATATAGTTGCGGTCGCCTAGCGGATTACCATCACTGAATTGACCGAGAGCGTAATCGTTGTAAGGTTTGCTATCACCGATATAACGCGTGTAATTCATCGCGAATTGCCATGTATTAAGGTAATTACCTTCCAGTCCAATGTTTGCGTTGCCGGTGCCTTTAGCACCCCAGGCAGTCACGCTGGATCGACTATCAAGAGAATAGCGAGCACCAACGGGTACGCTCAAATCCAAGCCCGGCAGCACCTGACGATAAGTAGGTGTGTAGATCAGCTGCACAATGCTGGCATCACGAGTACGACCCTGATCAATCTCATTTTGAGGATCGGTTTTACTCAATACGCGGTTCCAGGCAAGCTCAGCAACCAAACCGCTTTCTTGCGCCAAAAAGTTAGCGCCAAAACTACCCAACATAGACAAATTGAAGTGCGCAGTACGACCCGTAGGGTTAATCGGACGCGGCGCGCTAGCCGGTCCAAAGTACACCGCGTTATTGACGGTCAGTGCCATGTTGTCGCGTACGGATGCCTCAGCAGAGACATTGAAATCGCCAATGGAGCGCGAAGCACTCATACCCGCAACTTTGATGTCGCTTCCAAACACGTAAAACCACTGGCTATCCGTCGTCTTGGCGCCTGGGTTGAGGCGCGAATAGAGCTGGCCAAATTTGTCGTTATATTTGGCGTAGAAAAAACTCAGATCAGTCTCATCAATCCGCCATTTCAGCTGTAAACCAAACTGCCCGTTATTACCTGGACGGACATTCGCACCCGGCGATGCAACATAGCTACCGGCGACAGGGCCAGCAAACGCAGGAATATTCACGAACTCGGGACCAGTCGCATTCCAAGGAACATTCGCGGTAGAGAAATAACTACCAGATGGCGGAACTCTGCTCTCTTTCCAGCGAAATTGAACATATCCGCCCAAGCTAATATTGGGCTGAATTTGCCATTGAGCAGACAACTGAGGAACGGGCATTGCAATTTCTTTAAATTGTGCATTTGGAGAGGACAATAATTTATTGATGTCTACCGGACCTTGAGCAGCGGCCACGCCGTTATCGCCAAAGAACAGGCTTTCGCCATATAAAATGGTGTGCTGGCCAAGGCGCGCTGTGAGCTTGCCCGCATTGCCTAAGTCAGTACTACCGAATACAAAAGCATCCAGCACTTCGGCCTTACTACCGGCAATTTTTCGTGTGTAATCTGGGAATTCGTTGTATGGCACCTGACCCACAGTGGGATCATTTAGGGCGTCTGTCTTGCGATTGTATGCCTGGTCGTACCATGCGGCAGCACTTACGCGTAATCCGTATTTGCGTTGGAAAACCAGGTCGAATTCAGAGAGCAAATCTACCCGCTCAGATACAAAACCCCGTTTGCGAAAGTTTTGATCACCGGCGTTCAGGTTCAGCGCTTGCGGCGCACCAGACGGACTAAATGAATTGGTCAATATCGAATCAGCATCGTTAAGGCGATAGATAGTGCTGGCTTTAACGGTGTTGTCGAATCTTAACGTCAGGTCTGGATTGTCGACTTTGATTTCGCCCGCGTGGCTAGCAACTGCTGAGAGTGCTACACCCGCCAAAGCGCATTGATTTAGCACGAGCCTAAGCTTGCGCTTGCTTGATGATTTCTGCATTGCTGTCTCCGATTTTATATTTTAGGACTGACGCAAAATTGTCCCAGCAAGGCGTAGCGACGACGACAGTACTTTGGTACGGCTAGTCGCTGCAACGCAGCTGGGGCAGTTTTGCGTAAGTCCCTTGTTTTTATCCACCTCGTCCGACCTTACTTGTGAAGGTTTTTGTATGACTGTGTGGTGGATGAAGAGTACGAAGTCCGGAGGATTCGGTAAAACAGTTTCTATCGATTGGAGATATTGGGATTTTCAATACATGCATTTATAGCATCGAAATACCCTAAAGCGAGCAGTTCAATACCTGTATGTGTTCACCCACAAAATCAATTGGCTAGCTATGAGCGAGAACCTAATTGTGGAGCAGTAGCTGTGAGAAACTAAGCAAGTCGGAAATTTGATTAAGTCATTTAAGGCAGAACCAAGACGACTAACGCAAAGATAAGATGTGGTTTTTTTGCTCAAATAGTTACTAGGGCATAGAGAGTAATAATTTCTAGCTGCTAATCAGCGTATCCCGGGGGTGAATATTGGTAACACTACGTCAAGTCAGGACTTACGCAAAACTGCTACGGCTGCGTAGCAATCCCATTCTTACCAAGTACGAAGCTAAAGTACTGGCCTTGTCGCTACTTCTTGCAAGGAGAATTTTGCGGAAATCTTAAATGTAAAAAAGAAGTGATTTTAGCAAAGAAATACTTAGCAAAAATCACGTTGAAAAACTAAGTCAATACTCATAAAAATATACTCCCAAATATTTAATAAAAAAACCACTAAAAATACCAATAAATATATGGACAATTAATAATTACTCCTACGGAGTATTTCTAAACAGCTTATCGGAAAATAAGCCATAACATGTAAAATCCGGTCTTATCTCGCTACAGGTCAAACACCGTTGCGATCTAGTAAGCTAATTTTATCTTTGATCGTCTTGAATTTTTCGTGCTCAGGTAGTGGTGATTTTTTCTGACTAATCATTGGCCACTTGCCGCTACTGGCGAGCTCTGCATTGATGCTTAAAAAATGTTGTTGTCCCGATGGCAGATCGGTATCGGCAAAGATTGCTTCAACAGGACATTCTGACACGCACACGGCGCAGTCTATGCATCCGTTGGGATCAATGGCTAAAAAATTGGGCCCCTCGATAAAGCAATCGACAGGACACACTTGTACGCAATCAGTGTATTTACACAGGATGCAAGATTCGGTAACGACGAATGTCATAGTAAGTTCCCCTTGATCTTCATTTCTCGACAAAGGCGCGTTCGATGACATAGCTACCTTGATGTTGCATCGATCCTTCATCAAAACCACGACGATGCAATATCGCCACCAAATCAACTAGGACCTCTGGATTGCCGCAGACCATGACACGGTCATGCTCTGCGTCTAAAGCTGGTAAACCCAGTTCACGCTCTATCGTACTGGCCTCTAGTAAATCCGTAATACGACCTTGCTGAGTAAATGGCTCACGCGTCACGGTAGGGAAATAGCGAAATTGATCCGTTACCAGATCACCAAGATATTCATGGCTAGGTAACTCTTGTTTGAGGTAATTGCTATAACCAAGTTCGCTGATATAGCGTACGCCATGCACCAATACAATATGTTCAAAGGCCTCGTAGTAATCAGGGTCTTGCACGATACTCATGAAAGGCGCCAATCCAGTTCCGGTACATAACAGGTAAAGATTTCTACCGGGTCGTAAATTATCTTTGATCAGTGTGCCAGTCGGCTTTCTACCGACCAACAAAGTACTGCCTACCCTTAGATGTTGTAGTTGAGAGGTCAAAGGACCATCAGGTACTTTGATGCTATAAAACTCCAGATGCTCTTCATAATTCGGACTTGCAATACTGTATGCCCGCAATATCGGTCGCCCTTCGATTTCCAGACCGATCATCAAAAACTGTCCGGACTGAAAGCGTAAGGCAGCGTTACGCGTGGTTGTAAAACTAAATAATGTGTCGTTCCAGTGATGCACATTGAGCACGGTTTCTCGAAGCAATGCTGGGCTATTAGTTAAACTCATTGTGTGCTTTCATTCTTAAAATATGGCGGTAACGGTAACGATAGCGGTCATGTTTATACTCATGAGCTTCTTGCAAAATACCCAAACCAGTAAAGTCGAGCATGGGTGTGGCCACTGTTGCGATTGGTTTTCTTGTTTGAAGCGGCACATGTGACATG
>NZ_JBEONQ010000016.1:0-106087 GCF_040544445.1 Undibacterium sp. GrIS 1.8
TGCCTCGGCTATCGAACGCCGTTTGAGGTTTTTTATAATTTGGATATACTCCCACTAAAACTTACCTCCCGTTGCTCTTCGTAGCTGAATCCGCCGTTTTATTTTAACGATCTGATTAAGTTGCAATAAATATACTCATGGTAAGTATATTTAGATGTCCATATAATCATTGGTCTATAAGGCAATTTTCGTTAAAAAGTTGGGGAGTATATTGAATTTCCTCATTTTGAACCAATTGTAAAATGGCATACTTCTGGCTACCGGCCTGTATTTTAATCAGACTTTTGTCTGAGCTAGCTCTGTTTTGCTGGAATAAAATTGAGTACAATGTTGCCATAATGACGTTTACGTAAACGTCAATGTGCGCGTCAATGTACGCGTCAATGTAAGCGTCAATCTGAGCCTAAATTCCAACCTCAATCAACGTCAGTAAAACGACCCACATCAAAAAAGAGAGACAACAAATGCAAATTCAAAATAGCGTATTCATCATCACCGGCGGTGCTTCAGGTCTGGGCGCAGCGACTGCCCGTATGATCGTTGCCAATGGCGGCAAAGTGGTGCTGGCCGATGTGCAGGTCGAAGCGGGCGAAAAACTAGCCGCCGAGTTACAAGGTCAGTTCGTTAAATGCGACGTTACGTCCGAAGTCGATGGCCTGGCAGTCGTTGCCGCCGCAACCGCGATGGGCACTTTGCGCGGCCTGGTCAACTGTGCAGGTGTGGCGCCCGCGATCAAAACGGTCGGCAAAGATGGCCCGCATCCGCTGGAGATTTTTCAGCGCGTCGTCAACATCAATCTGATTGGTACCTTCAACATGTGCCGTTTGGCCGCCGATGCAATGGGCAAGACAGACGCAGCAGAGCACGGTGAGCGCGGTGTGATTATTAACACGGCATCGGTTGCCGCATACGACGGGCAAATCGGTCAGGCTGCTTATGCCTCTTCCAAAGCGGCTGTGGTCGGTCTGACCTTGCCAATGGCGCGTGACTTGTCCCGCAGTGGCATCCGCGTGATGACGATTGCTCCGGGTATTTTTGAAACACCGATGTTATTAGGCATGCCGCAAGAAGTGCAAGACGCTCTGGGCAAAATGGTACCGTTCCCACCACGCCTCGGTAAGCCTGACGAATATGCGCATCTGGCAAAAACCATCATTGAAAACGTGATGATGAATGGCGAAACCATACGTTTAGACGGTGCGATCCGCATGCAACCGAAATAATCCTAAAAACGGCAGTTGACCGCTTGTCAGTGCTAATAAGTATTAGATTCAATTGAATCATGTCAGTGCTCTCGCGGTCAGCGTTTTGTTGAGAGCGCTACGAATCTGATTGCACACTTTTTCGGCTCCCCAGCTGCGTTGCTCCTCGTTGCAACGTGAAGGTTGCGCCTCGTCTCGCCTTGCTGGGAAGCCGAAAAAGTCCACACTCAGACTGGTTCAACTACCGTTTCTAGGATCATCCGTTGTAAATTGCGGAATAAATTATGAAGCGCCGTCGCAAATATCGTCCTGCAGCATGACATTTTGAGACGCCGCCAATACACTAGGGCAAGCTTTTTAGCTTGCCCTTTTTATTTAGGCGTGATGTTGACGTACGCCTGCAATTTTCTCTGCAAGGCTCACTCGCGCATCCCATACAAATAGCGCGAGCATAACGATGCTGAAACAGTTTTCGTCACACCTATTACTTTAGAAATGCCTATGAATAGCAATGCAACTACAGGTTTGATTTTGACTGGCGGCGGCGCGCGGGCTGCGTATCAGGTAGGTGTGCTGAAGGCCATTGCCGATATTTTGCTAGAAGATGGCTGGGCCCCGGAGCGCAATCCTTTTGGCATCATTTGCGGCACCTCTGCGGGTGCCATTAATGCCACGGCGCTGGCTTGCCGGTCTGACGATTTCAATCATTCTGTCGCCAGTATTGTGCACGTCTGGGAAAACTTCGAGGCGGCGCAAGTATATCGCGCTGATTCTTTGGGAGTGATACGCTCCGGCGCGCGCTGGTTGTCATTAATGTCCTTCGGCTGGCTGCTCAATAAATGGCGTAAATCACCGCCAAACTCGCTGCTGGATAATTCCCCGTTGGCAGATTTATTAAACCGCATGCTGGATTTGCCACGGCTAGATCAGGCGCTAGCCAGCGGTGCGCTACATGCACTGGCGGTGACGGCATCCTCCTACACCGCGGGTCAGCATCTGACGTTTTATCAAACCCTGGCAGAGATCGAGCCATGGGTCAGAAGCCAGCGTCTGGCGCAAAGAGATTTCATCGGCGTGCCCCATTTATTGGCGTCCTCTGCGATTCCCTTCATGTTTCCCGCGGTGGCGCTGAACTGGGGCGGTTCTCTGGAGTTTTGCGGTGATGGTTCCATGCGCCAATTGGCACCAATTTCTCCTGCCATCCATCTGGGCGCACAAAAAGTGTTGATCGTCGGTGCTGGCAGATTGTCTGAGCCAAGAAGAGAGAACACCGAGATCGCCCGTTATCCTAGTCTGGCGCAAATTGCCGGTCATGCAATGTCCAGCATATTTTTGGACAGTCTGGCAGTGGATATCGAACGCTTAATGCGTATTAACAAAACTCTGTCCATGTTGCCGCCCGAGGTATTAAAAAACACGCCGCTAAAACCGATCGATCTGTTAGTCATTGCACCGTCGCAAAGACTGGACGACATCGCCAGTCGCCATACCGGTAGCTTGCCATTACCCGTCAGAACCATGTTGGGCGGCATCGGTGCAACCGAGGTACGCGGCTCGGCGCTAGCGTCTTACCTCTTGTTTGAATCTAGCTACACTAGAGAATTAATTGAGTTGGGCAAGCAAGACACCTGGGCGCGGCGCGCAGATGTATCTCAATTTTTTGCTGAGTAGATGCTACAAACTAGACACGGGACGATATTCACGCTCGAAAATCTACTATTCCTTTTTAAAAATAGAGTGAATTTTGATGAGTTATTAATATACTCCCCTTTAATTTAATAAAATATGGTTGATTGTCCAGACTTTATATGGGCAATTAATATATACACTAGGGGAGTAATTTAATTGATAAGAATGATCCGCTAGTAAAAAATCTTGGCACTCGATCTTAGAGACACCTGTTCCACTCGTTTTTAGCATCGCTCTGCAAATGCTCCAAAAACAAGGATGACTGTAGCAAAATCGAGAATTATTTCGTTGTCTTTAGTTCATTAAAGGTTGATTCGCCCGACACAAAACGTTAATCTATGTCACTTAATTAAATCTGTTGCCACATAAAATAATGAATAATTTCAAAGCAACATTCTTAAAAAAGTGGTTGGCGCTGCTCACAGTGGCGATGCTTACATCGGCCTTTTTTGCTTTCTCTGGCGCATCTGTTTTACATGCCAAAGAAACCAATGCCGCAAACGCGAGTATGCAGACTATTGCGCTGGCAGAACTACCGAAAGAAGCGCAAGCGACGTTAATCGCTATCAAGCAAGGTGGTCCATTTGCGTATGACAAAGATGGTGTGGTGTTCGGTAACTATGAGTCCAGATTACCCAGGCAAAAGCGTGGTTACTATCACGAATACACAGTAAAAACTCCCAGAGCCAGAAACCGTGGCGCGCGCCGGATTATTGCCGGTGGAGAGCCAGCAACATCAGGTGAGTACTATTACACCGATGACCATTACGAGAGTTTTAAGCAAATCAAAGAATAGCCCTAGTTTGAAACGTAGCAGAAAAAAGTAGCGGAAAAAAGTAGCACTAAGTCAAAATTCAATTCACCACAAAGCAAGCCACATCAATATGACAATAATCTCACCACCAGAGGGAGAAATGAGTTTGCTAACTAGCGTAGCGCCGAATGTCGTGCAATCGATTCGCGCTTTTCGTGTGCCTGATTTACAGGCAGAAGCAGCTCAACTCGGGCAGCATTTTTTGTACGCCTATTGTTTAGAGGCGACGACCAAACAACAAGTGTTGGGTAAAATCGCAGCCTCGTTCGGCTTCCCAAAACATTTTGGGAAAAATTTTGATGCCTTATCCGATTGTCTGACGGACTTAATTTATAAATCGGGTCCGCAACCGGGCTTTGTTGTCGTGCTGGAGCAGTTACCGAATACACCTAAGTTTGATAAAGAAGCGCGGGAAATTTTGCTCGATGTATTCCGTGATGCAGCCGATTTTTGGGCCGACAGAAAAGTTGCTTTCAGAGTGTTTTACTCCTTCGAATAAGACTCCCGGCAGAGCAAAAAAGCTGAAATCCAGACGCGATGCCGACTTTTAAAGTCGGCATTATTATTTGAGTCGAAGTGATGGAGTACTCGCAGCTTTTTTATAGGTTTTTTCCTTGACCTTTTGTCGTTAATGAGACCTAGCCCCTCCAGCACTGTACAATGCCGCCATGAAAAAGATTGTTATCCTCATTTCTGGACAAGGTAGCAATATGCAAGCCATTGTCCAGGCAGCCAAAGTAGAGCAATGGCAAGCCGAGATTGTTGCTGTCATCAGTAATCGCCCAGATGCACCCGGATTGGACTACGCAGCCAAGATGGACATACCCACAGTGGTAGTCGAGAGTAAAAGCTTTACCTCCCGCGAAGCTTTCGATGCAGTATTGCAGCAGCAGATTGACCAGTTTGCCCCGGATTTAGTCGTGCTGGCTGGTTTTATGCGTATCCTGACCAGCGCTTTTGTACAACATTATGTAGAACGCATGATCAATGTGCATCCGTCGTTGCTGCCTAGTTTTGTCGGCTTGGCGACGCATCAGCAGGCATTGAATGCAGGCGTTAAATTGCATGGGATTACTGTGCATTTTGTGACGCCGGAACTAGATCATGGACCCATCATCGCCCAGGCAGCGGTTCCAGTATTGAATGACGATACGGTCGATAGTCTTTCTAAGCGTGTTTTGGAACAAGAACACGTCATTTATCCTAGAGCGGTGCGATGGTTTATCGAGGGTAAGCTAAAAATGATTGAAAATCGGGTTCATGTCGTTGGCGAGTAAGTGACAAATACGCAGCGAATAGTTTGTTTGCCGCATGATCTTTAACACGGTTCAATCTTTAACGACATCACCGCAAATTGAAATTAATTAAGAAATAAAGAAGGAAACACCATGAGATTACCTCCCGCCCTAGTCGGCCATACCGAAGAAGTGTTACGTGAAATTTTGCGTTTTACCGGACCTGCAGACATGGTCTTATCACGCTACTTCCGTGACCATCAACGTTTGGGCTCTCGTGAGCGCGGCGTCATCGCAGAAAGTATCTACGGCTTGTTAAGAAATAAGAGCGTTTTTACTAGTTTTTCAGAGTCTGGTAGTGGTGCTTCTATGCGCCGCCTGGCATTACTGGGTTTGGCTGATGCTGCAGGGATTGATTCTTTAGGTGGTTTGACTGAGGAAGAAACGGGCTGGTTGCAACGTGTAATGGAAATCGACCGTGCTCATTTGCCAGTCTCATTACAATCAAATTTGCCTACCTGGCTATGGGAAAAGTTTGTTGAAAAAATGGGCGAGACTGAGGCCTTGGTCTTGGCTCAGGCATTAAACGCTCCGGCACCGTTGGATTTGCGAGTCAACTCGATTAAAGGGTCTAGCCGCGAAGAAGTGATCGCCAGTCTGGCATTGGCACCGATCGTGGCAGAACCAACGCCTTATTCGGCACTTGGTCTGCGTATCAAGAAAAAACCGTCGATTCAGAATTTACCTTTATTCCAAGATGGCACGATCGAGGTGCAGGATGAGGGCAGTCAGCTTTTAGCCCAATTAGTCGGCGCTAAACGCGGCGAAATGGTAGCTGATTTTTGCGCGGGTGCCGGCGGTAAAACTTTAGCGCTGGGTGCAAGCATGCGCAATACCGGTCGTTTGTATGCGTTTGATATTTCAGAAAAGCGCTTGGCCAAGCTCAAGCCACGTCTGGCGCGTAGCGGTTTATCTAACGTCCATCCGGTCGTGATTGCACATGAGCGTGACGCTAAAATTAAACGTCTGGCCGGTAAGCTGGATCGCGTCTTGGTTGATGCACCGTGTAGCGGACTCGGTACCTTGCGCCGTAATCCTGATGTTAAATGGCGTCAGAACTTGGTCGGTATTGCAGAACTCAATGTCAAACAGACAGCGATCCTTGATAGCGCCGCCCGCTTAGTAAAATCTGGTGGACGACTGGTATATGCAACTTGCAGCGTGCTGGAAGAAGAAAACGAAGCCATCGTGTCTGCTTTTATCGCAGCACATCCCGACTTCACGCTGGTCCCGATGTCACAAGTTCTGGCAGAGCAAAAAATCGACCTGGAAATGGGTGATTATTTAAAATTAATGCCACATTTACACCAGACTGATGGTTTCTTTGCTGCGGTGTTAGAGCGCAATAAACCGCAAGTTGCATAATATTTACTCGCGTATTAATTTTTACATCAGGATAAAAACTTGGATAAAAATGTAACTACTAACGCAAGCTTGTTAGCAAGTTTAATTGCTGATTTATCAGATGATTTGCAGAATACAAACTTTCTCTGGCAAATCGGGACGGTATGTATTTGTTTCGCACTTGCATGGTATGCAGCGACTTTGTTGAAGAGGAATTTCTCTAAAGCTGGTACCTCAGCAGGCGTGTTGCAGATTAGCGCGAGTAGTTTTCATCGGGTGGTATTTCCATTACTGGCCTTAGTTTTCATTTTTATCGCCAAGATTATCCTGGGGCGTTGGCAGCATACGCATTTGCTGAGCTTGCTTATTCCCATCATCGGCTCTCTGGCGCTGATACGCTTTGGTTTTTATGTGGTGCGCCGTACTTTTGCCAAAGACGGCAAGATAGGCAGCTTTCTTGCGACGTTTGAGAAGTTATTCGCACTTATCGTCTGGCTTGGGGTGGTTTTGCACTTCACCGGTTTGTGGCAAGAACTTTTTACTGCGCTGGATGACACCGTTTTACCTATCGGTCATAACAAAGTCTCATTACTTTCTATAGCGCAGGCTCTAGTCTCTGTCGCCTTGACTTTGATCGTCGCACTCTGGGCTAGCGCCGCTTTAGAAGCGCGCTTGATGTTGCTGCCGAGCATGCACTCTTCCTTGAAGGTGGTGTTATCTCGCTTCGGGAGAGCCGTGCTCATTTTGCTGGCGATCTTAGTCAGCCTGACGATCGTTGGTATTGATCTTACTGTTTTATCCGTATTTGGCGGTGCATTGGGTGTTGGCCTGGGTTTTGGTTTGCAGAAAATTACCAGTAGCTATGTTTCTGGTTTCATTATTTTGTTAGATCGAAGCATGTCGATTGGTGACATGATCACAGTCGATAAATTTAGTGGACGGGTTACTCAAATCAATACTCGTTATACGGTATTAAAGGGCTTGGACGGTGGTGAGTCGGTTATCCCAAATGAAATGCTGGTGTCTACTCCTGTGCAAAATTTCTCGCTCAGTGATCGTGCTGTGGCCATGGGAACCGATGTAATTGTTGCTTATCAGACAGATATTGAGGTGCTATTTCCTATTTTGGCCGAGGTAGTGGCGCAAGTGCCACGGGTTTCAAAAGAATCTCCTCCGTCGGCCTATTTACTTAAGTTTGGTGCCGATGGACTAGAGTTACGAGTTGGATTCTGGATTGGCGACCCTGAAAACGGCCGCTCTAATGTATTATCAGAGGTAAATCGTGCTATCTGGAAAGCTTTGCAGGAGCACAAAATTGAATTACCTTGCGCGCAACGCGCTGTAACACTGATTAATATGCCAAGTACCAGCGCACCAGAAAATAATGCGCCAGACAAAGTTTTTGGGTCAACTTAAAAAAACGCGTACAATACGAAAATTCGCAAAAAATTTTGACGCTTTGCTTTTATCAATTAAGCTAGGATAGTGTCATTAACTAAGGAGTACTTCTCATTTTGAGCACTTTTATTGATATGGTAATTGACTTTTTGTCTAATGGTTTGACTCGTGCAACCGCCTGGCAGGTATTTATTTTTACCGCCGTGGTCACGCACATCACTATTGTCAGCGTCACGATATTTTTGCATCGTTGCCAAGCGCATCGCGCATTAGATTTGCATGCGGCTCCTAGCCACTTTTTCCGTATGTGGTTATGGCTGACTACCGGCCAGGTTACAAAGCAATGGGCTGCGATTCATCGCAAGCATCACGCTAAATGCGAAACTGAAGAAGATCCGCACAGCCCTGTAACACGCGGTATTAAAAAAGTTTTATTAGAAGGCGCTGAACTGTATCGCGCAGAATCAAAAAATCTTGAAACAATCCAAAAATATGGTCATGGCACACCTGACGACTGGATCGAAAAAAATCTTTATAGCCGCTTCAGTTGGCAGGGTGTTGCACTGATGCTGATTATTGATTTCATGTTGTTTGGTGTAATCGGTGTCACCGTTTGGGCCGTACAAATGTTGTGGATTCCAGTGACAGCTGCCGGCATTATCAATGGTATCGGACATTACTGGGGCTATCGCAACTATGATTGCCCAGACGCTGCTACTAACATCATTCCGTTCGGTATTTTGATTGGCGGCGAAGAGTTGCACAATAATCATCACACATTTGGTACATCGGCAAAATTGTCTTCCAAATGGTATGAGTTTGATATTGGCTGGATGTATATCCGCTGCCTGGAAATTGTTGGTCTTGCTAAAGTGAAAAAGGTTGCTCCTGAGCCTAAATTTGCTGAAATCAAATCAGCGATTGATATGGAAACCTTGCAAGCGGTCATTTCTAACCGTTATGACGTAATGGCGAAGTACACAAAATCCTTGCGTCGTACTTGGTCTCAGGAAGTTGCTTTGTTGCGTGAGAAAGCTCATTTTGAAGATGGCTTCTTGAAATCAGCTAAAAAGCTTTTGCAACGTGAGCCAACCAAATTAGAAGCGCCGCAAAAACAGCATTTGTCTGAAGTTTTAGCTCATAGCAACGCTTTAAAGACTATGCATGATATGCGCGTTGAGTTAGGCCTGATTTGGGAACGCTCCACTGTTAGCCGCGAGCAACTGGTACATCAGTTGCAAGATTGGTGCGTTCGTGCCGAGGCATCTGGTATTCAGGCTTTACATGACTTCTCTCGTAGATTGCGCAGTTACGCTTGATCTGATGGGGTAGTTAAACAAAAAACGACGCCAGATGGCGTCGTTTTTTTATTGTATTTACGAAGACTTGAATATAAAAATCAATACTAGCGCGTGGCTCTACAATGGGTTGAATTGTCGTAAGCGCATTAACGATCTCTTGTAGATATGCGCATTAAATGGATTTTGATACTGAGTGAGCTAGACCAAGTATTAATTCATGAATCAATCACCCATGATGCAATAGACGAAAAAAAACCTGCAATTTATGCAGGTTTTTTTAAGATGTCCAAAATTATTTAATTTTAGTTTCTTTGTAGATCACATGCTTACGTGCCTTAGGATCAAACTTCATGATCTCCATTTTTTCAGGCATAGTACGCTTGTTTTTTGATGTGGTATAGAAATGACCTGTACCAGCAGTCGATTCCAGTTTGATTTTGTCGCGACCAGATTTAGCCATGATATTTTCCTAACAATAGTTTTCGCTTAAACTTTTTCGCCGCGAGCACGCAGATCAACTAAAACAGCATCAATGCCGATTTTGTCGATGACACGTAAGCCTGCGTTAGACAAACGCAGGGAAACCCAGCGATTTTCTGACTCTACGAAAAAGCGACGATTTTGCAGATTAGGCAAAAAGCGACGTTTGGTTTTGTTGTTTGCATGGGAAACATTGTTGCCAACCATTGGCCCCTTCCCAGTAACTTGGCAGACACGCGCCATGTTTCACTCCTTAATGGTTTCCGAATTTGGAAAAAAATGAAGTATAACGAAAATTCTAATAATTATCAACGACTTGCGAAAAACAATTGTGTCTAAGTTGATTTTTAAATTTAACATTTAATCTATTATGACTAATTGCACCGCTTTTGATATGGATATTTAAATTTGTCCATGCTCGGCAAAGGAATAAACGTTGGGATTAGCCACAATAAAATGATCTAGCACCCGAACGTCGACCAAGGATAAGGTCTGCTTTAGTGTTTTGGTAAGCGTGATATCGGCGTCGCTAGGTTCTGCGTTGCCAGAAGGGTGATTGTGAGCAAGGATAACGCTGGCAGCATTGTGGTGAAGTGCCGCTTTCACAATTTCTCTTGGATAGACACTTGCATGACTGAGCGTGCCCCGGAAGAGTTCTTCTGAGGTGATCAAGCGATTTTTTATATCTAAAAATAGTACGGCAAAAGATTCATAAGTTTTGTTTCCTATCAAAAGTTGTAGATAACTTTTTACGGCTTGTGGTGATGACAGCATTGGCGCTGATTGCAGCTCTTCAGAAATAGAGCGTTTCGCTAGCTCTAATACGGCATGCAGTTGCGCATATTTCGCGTTACCCAATCCATGGACTGACGAAAATTCTTTGATATCAGCGGCAAACAAGCCAGTCAATGAACCAAATTGACTCAGCATATCGCGCCCTAAATCAACGGCGCTTTTTCCGGTTACCCCAACACGTAAAAAAACAGCCAGCAGTTCAGCATCAGACAGGGCTTTTGCTCCAAACTTGATCAGCCGTTCCCTTGGGCGTTGATCTTCAGGCCAATCAGTGATTGCCATAAATTTATCCTTAGTAACGACGAGCTTGATTTTATTAAAGGTAACGAAGCTTATTAATTTCAATATTAATTAAAATGCAATTATTATATTGCAATTTTTCTTAATCATGGCGTAATTTAATCTGAGGTAAGAACAAGGAATGTGTCGCAATCTATGCGGTGAGATTATTCAATCTTCTACGATATTTTTATCGAATTTGATTGAATTCTGTCATCGCGCCAATAACATTTCAAGTTACTTCATTTAATATACTCCTACTAGGTATATTTTTATTGTCCATATATTAATTGGACAATGTGGCATTTTTAAGAAAAATAAAGGGGAGTATATAAAAATGGAAAATTGAAGTAATCAAATATCTTAAGAAAAATCATTTATCTACACCCCGTTTATATGCGTTTTGTATTAAGTCTGCTCAGAACGCATACCTGCGCACTGAGTTCTTCTATTTCATTAGAATTGGAATGACATACAATAGTGCCTTGATCGATCATCCTTATTATCATGTCAAATCCCGTCATTCCAGTCGTTACATCAGATGCATATCTGACTTTGCACTATCGTTTAGCTACTTTGGACGGTGAAAATATTATTAGTACCTTCGAAGAAAGTCCTGCCACATTACAAATGGGTCTGGGCCAACTGGCACCAGAACTTGAGCGCGCTTTATTGGGTCTGGAAGAGGGCTCGCAAATTACGCAAGAACTGGCACCAGAAAATGCATTTGGGCCACGTAATCCTGAGCTGATTCAGCGTGTGTCGCGCGCTACATTGAAAGAAAATTCCGCTTTTGGTGAGCAATATGTGATCGGTGATTTGGTTGAGTTTGCAGCCCCTTCGGGTGGGCGCTTTGCCGGAATTTTGAGATCTATCGACGCCGAGGGTGCGTTGTTTGACTTCAATCATCCTCTTGCAGGACAAACTGTTTTGTTTGAAACAAAAATTATCGGCATTTTATAAAGCGACAAATGGACAAAGAAATTTTATTGGCGCAACCAAGAGGTTTTTGTGCCGGCGTTGACAGAGCGATAGAAATCGTTGAGCGCGCATTACAACAATTTGGCGCGCCCATTTATGTGCGTCATGAGATCGTGCATAACGCTTATGTTGTAAACGATCTTCGAGAAAAAGGCGCTATTTTCATTGAAGAATTAGATGACGTGCCTGCCGGAAATACGGTTATTTTTTCGGCGCATGGCGTATCACAGTCGGTTAGAAAAGAAGCTGAGGCAAGAGGCTTAACCGTGTTTGATGCAACTTGTCCTTTGGTCACTAAAGTACACATAGAAGTTGCAAAAATGCGGAAAGAAGGCCGTGAAATAATCATGATCGGTCATCAGGGTCATCCTGAAGTTGAGGGGACGATGGGTCAAACCGAGGGTGGCATGCACTTGGTTGAAACGGTCGAAGACGTTGCTTTATTGGAAGTTGCAAATCCGGATTTACTTGCCTATGTCACACAAACTACTTTGTCTGTCGATGACACGATAGAGATTATTGGTGCGCTTAAGAGCAAATTCCCCCAAATTAGCGAGCCCAAAAAAGGCGATATTTGTTACGCAACAACAAATCGTCAAGAGGCTGTTAAATTTATGGCGCCGCAAGTTGATTTAGTGATCGTTGTTGGCAGCGCCAATAGTTCTAACTCTAATCGTCTGCGTGAAGTTGCGCAAAAGAAGGGTGCGGCATCCTATATGGTCGATAACGCGACACAAATTCAACCTGATTGGTTAGAGAACTGTCGCCGTATTGGTGTCACAGCAGGCGCATCCGCCCCTGAAATACTGGTTCAACAAGTCATTGATCGCTTAAAACAGTTAGGCGCCTTAAGCGTACGCACGCTAGACGGTGCTGAGGAGAGTGTGACTTTTCCTATGCCAAAAGGATTGACGGGCATAAAGTAATCAGCAAAAGGAATTGTTCTTTCGATGCTTGCAAATTTTAAATTGCAAGTCTGTTTTTATTCAGTATTTTATTTCGTCTACTCATCATTAACATAGCTATGCTTTGATCGGCAGTGACGCTGATTTCTGCTTTACAGGCGGTAGTGGTGGTGTAGTATGGGGACGAACAAAACATATCTGCAATATTTTTGCCATTGTGTTGATGTTCAATCTCTTTATAATTCCTCCTGTTTTAATAAACTGCATCATTGCAGTGCATGAAATATAAGTAGCATATAAGTGGCACCTAAAAATATTACAAAAAGCTTTTTATTCAAAGTTGCAGAGGAGAGTTTCATATGCGTTATCAGCACATTTTTATTGCTCCGGATTACATGACACGTCGTTTAGGCTAACAGGCGTCGAAATTGAGCGGCACTCATGAAAGACGGAGTGCCGTTTTTTGTTATCAGGAATGGTTTTTGCTGAGTGTTTTGCAGATTGAGATATGTTGATATCTTAGTAAAAATCCCGATTAGTTCTTAAAGAGAGAAGCAATATGGATACATTTATCCAACAAATTATTAATGGACTGGTACTAGGGTGCATGTATGCCTTAGTCGCACTAGGTTATACGATGGTGTACGGTGTACTTAATCTGATTAATTTTGCTCATGGCGACGTGTTGATGGTCGGCGCGATGGCAGGATTAACGATTATTAGTTTTCTTCAGCATGTCGCTCCTGATCTCCCGGGGATTGTCAAATTAATCATCGCGATTTTGGGCGCAATACCAGTTTGTATTATTTTGAACGTGGTGATTGAGAGGGTAGCCTACCGAAGGCTACGAAATGCACCGCGACTGGCTCCATTAATTACAGCGATCGGCATCTCGCAATTAGTCCAGGTTTTTGCAATGATTATCTGGGGTCGCAGCCCAATTTCTTTCCCAAGTATTATGCCGTCCACGCCGATCGCGATTGGCGGCGCGGTGATTTCACAAACACAAGTACTACTGCTAGTTCTGGCGACGCTCGCCATGGTTGGTTTGGTCTTACTCGTGGAAAAAACAAAAATGGGACGTGCTATGCGTGCTACCGCAGAGAATCCAAGAGTTGCCGGATTGATGGGGGTCGATTCGAATAAAGTGATTGTCGCGACCTTCGCGATTGGTGCTTCACTGGCTGCAATCGCAGGGGTGATGTGGGCCGCAAACTATTCTTCTGCTCAATTTGCAATGGGATTTTTACCCGGCTTAAAAGCATTCTCTGCTGCGGTACTAGGAGGCATTGGGAATATTTATGGCGCTATGGTCGGTGGCATTATTCTTGGATTGATTGAAAGTCTCGGTGCTGGCTACATCGGCGAGTTAACCGGAGGCTTACTGGGAAGTCAGTATCAGGATATTTTTGCCTTCGTTGTTTTGATCATTGTGTTGACGCTGCGCCCATCCGGCATTATGGGTGAACGTGTTGCAGACCGAGCCTAAGGAGAAAACAATGTCGAATTTATTTGATATAAAAGCAAATCCTAGTAAGGCTTACTCTAGCTTTGCAGTCCTCGCCATTATTTTAGTTATATTCCCTTTTGTTGCCGCCAATTTTGGTAACTCCTGGGTACGTATTATTGACTTTGCTTTGCTCTATATTATGTTGGCGTTAGGGCTCAATATCGTTGTCGGTTTCGCTGGCTTATTGGATTTAGGTTACATCGCGTTCTACGCAGTTGGTGCCTATATTGCTGCTTTGCTTGCCTCGCCGCAGTTTGCTGTAGTGCTGGAATCTTTTGTCAATAATTACCCTGTAGTCGGTAATTTCTTGATGGCGGTCTTTGGTCCCGAAATCGCTCAGACTGGCTTACATTTGTCCGTCTGGATAATCGTACCTATTGCAGCGGCTGTGGCTGGGTTGTTTGGTGCTTTGTTAGGTGCTCCTACTCTCAAATTACGTGGTGATTATCTCGCTATTGTTACCTTGGGCTTCGGCGAGATTATCCGTATTTTCATGAATAACATGAATTCACCAGTGAATATTACGAATGGTCCGCAAGGTATCAACATGATTGACCCTATCCGGATTTTTGGTGTGTCTTTGTCCGGTGAGGCTGGCTCAAATGCGACACTAAATATCGCTGGTTTTAGCATGCCTTCAGTGAATGCCTACTACTTCTTGTTTTTAGCACTTTGTATTGTCATTATTTTTGTCTCACTGCGTTTGCAAAATTCGCGCTTAGGCCGGGCTTGGGTTGCCATACGTGAAGATGAAATTGCCGCTAAAGCGATGGGTATTAACACTCGCAACATTAAATTATTAGCATTCTCAATGGGCGCTTCCTTTGGTGGTGTTTCTGGTGCAATGTTCGCTTCATTCCAGGGCTTTGTGTCACCAGAATCTTTCTCATTGACTGAATCTATTGTCGTGTTAGCGATGGTGGTGCTAGGTGGTATCGGACATATTCCAGGTGTTATTTTGGGTGCAATTTTGTTAGCAGCCTTGCCTGAAATATTGCGTCACAGCGTTGAGCCTTTGCAAAATCTTTTATTCGGCAAAATTTTGGTTGAAGCCGAAGTATTGCGTCAATTGTTATACGGTCTGGCGATGGTCCTGATCATGCTGAATCGACCTGCCGGTTTGTGGCCAGCGCCAAAACACGAAGACCGACCGACTAGCAGCAATGACAAAACTGCCGAGGCTTAAGGGATATCGACATGACTGAAAAAACTATTTTAAAAATTGAAGGTGCAAACAAACGCTTCGGTGGTTTGCAGGCTTTATCGAATGTCGGCATCAATATCAAGCAAGGCCAAATTTATGGCCTGATTGGTCCTAATGGCGCGGGTAAAACCACCTTTTTTAATGTGATTACTGGTTTATACCAGCCTGATTCTGGTGTATTTGAATTGGATGGCAAGCCTTATTCACCATCTGCCCCGCATGAGGTTGCCAAGGCGGGTATTGCGCGGACTTTCCAAAATATCCGCTTGTTTGGTGAAATGACCGCTTTAGAAAATGTCATGGTTGGACGCCATATCAGAACTCATCAGGGTGTTTTTGGTGCGGTGTTTCGTTTCCCTGCGGCGGTAAAAGAAGAGGCAGAAATCCGCCTTCGTGCGCAGGAGCTGCTCGACTTCGTTGGTATTGGTCAGTTTGCTAGCCGGACTTCTAAATTTCTGTCTTACGGCGATCAGCGTCGTTTAGAAATTGCCCGCGCATTGGCGACTGATCCAAAATTATTGGCGCTTGATGAGCCTGCTGCCGGTATGAACGCCACCGAGAAGTTAGCGTTACGTGAATTACTGGTAAAAATCAAAGCAGAGGGTAAAACTATTTTGCTGATTGAACATGATGTCAAATTAATGATGGGTTTGTGTGACCGTATTACGGTTCTGGACTACGGCAAACCGATAGCCGAGGGTGTACCTGCAGACATACAAAAAAATCCTGCAGTGATTGAAGCGTATTTGGGAGGTTCTCACTAATGGTTGATAACGTATTGAAAATCAGCAACCTCAAGGTTGCTTACGGCGGTATCAAAGCGGTCAAAGGTATTGATCTTGAAGTGAACAAAGGTGAGTTAATTACTTTGATTGGTGCTAACGGCGCCGGTAAAACAACGACGCTTAAAGCAATTACCGGTACGCTACCAAGCGCTAAAGTAGAGGGCGAAATTCTCTATAACGGCAAATCTATTAAAGGGGTAACTTCATTTGAACTGGTGAATAACCATTTAGCTATGGTACCTGAGGGACGTGGTGTTTTTACGCGTATGAGCATTTTAGAAAACCTGATGATGGGTGCATTTATTCGCAATGACAAAGCGGGAATTAATGCAGACATAGAAAAGTGGTTTGCGGTTTTCCCTCGTTTGAAAGAACGTGCGGCGCAATTGGCAGGTACTTTGTCTGGTGGCGAGCAACAAATGTTGGCGATGGCACGTGCTTTGATGAGTCATCCAGATTTACTGTTGCTTGATGAGCCTTCTATGGGTTTGTCCCCAATCATGGTGGAAAAGATTTTTGAAGTAGTCAGAAATGTTTCCGCTCAAGGGGTAACTATTTTATTGGTAGAGCAAAATGCGAAGCTGGCACTGCAAGCGGCGCATCGAGGTTACGTCATGGATTCGGGGGCTATTACTATGTCTGGTAATGCTAAAGATATGCTGAATGATCCTAAAGTTCAGGCGGCTTATTTGGGTGAGTAAATTACTCGAATGACAAAGCGATAAACACAAAAAAGCCCCGATTTCACTCGGGGCTTTTTTGTGTTTATTTAATTTGAATTTTCAAATTCAAATTAAAACTTATTTCTTGGTTGCTTTAGGCGTTGCTTTTTCTGTTGCTTTGGTGATTTGCGCTACTGCCGTTGTCATATTTGTTTCTATCGCTTCGACAGCTTGTTTGGTCGTTTTGCTTAGTTGGTCGTAACCAGCGTTGGCATTAGTGATGGCAGTTTTAACGAAAGTCACCATGCCTTCTGTGCCAGCAGGTGCATTTTTTGAGACTTCTTCAAATAACGCTACGACTTTGCGATTTGTTTCTGCAATTTGCGATTCTGCTGCCTTCGTAAATTCTGCTTGTGTGCTGGAAACGATTGTTGATAAATGACGACCATATGCCAAAGCTTTTTCTGTATTCGGTTGTGCGTGGGCAGCTGATAATGTAAAGAATTCTTGTGGGTCTTTAGCTGCCATTAATTGCTTGGCATTTGCTGTAGATTCTTCCATGGAGGTTTTAACAACGGTCAAATTTAGTTCTACAAATTTTTCTACGCTTTCAAATGCTTTAGTCGTTAGCGCAGTCATCATGGCAAGTTGAGCATCGAAATTTGCTTTAGTGGCAGCGGAAAATTGTTCTGGTGCAGAAAACATAGATTTCTCCTAAAAGGATCGTTCAATTTGATGACAGGGGTTGCATTTTTGAAACTACTTATGGCTAATATTGTGCAATGCAATATGGAGCATTTTATTGATTAATTGAGCGAAGTCAAGAAAATTGTGCATTGCAACAAAATTGTCTTTATTGAAAATAATGGCACGATTAGAAATAGCAGATAAACGATTGTTGGCAAATTCTTTCTAATCTGTGGCGATTATCGAAGCTAATTGTGACCAGGGGATGAAATCATCCCGCAGCTTCATGTATTATTTTTACAGGAAATGGTATTTCATTAAGATTGGGACTTACGCAAAATTGTCCCGGCAGGGCGTAGCGAAGAGGGTAGTACTTTAGTAAGACTAGGTGCTGTAACGCTTTGGGGCAGTTTTGTGTAAGTCTTAAATATGAGTCACACATGTGGAGCGCGACAAAATGGCAATAGAGGCAAAACAGAGAAGTGCATTTAAACATTTTCATGTCATCAGCACCCGCTGGATGGATAATGATGCTTATGGACATGTAAATAATGTGGTGTATTACAGTTGGTTTGATACCGTCGTAAACCAATTTCTGATTGTCAACAGCGTGCTTGATATCGAGAAAAGTCCATTCATCGGATTAGTAATTGAAACTCAGTGCAATTACCTGGATTCAGTAGCTTTTCCGGATGTGGTCAGCGCCGGTGTCAGCGTCACTAAAATTGGTAATTCTAGTGTCCGTTACGAGGTAGGCATTTTTAAAAACGATGAAGACACTGCCTCAGCACAAGGTCATTTTGTTCATGTTTATGTTGACCGGATTACCCGCAGGCCAGTGGTTATCCCAGACCGTGTAAGGGATTTGTTAAAAACAATAGCAATTTAAAATGCAGAGCCCTCGCAAAACAACCTTAGCTGTGTCGCGTCGCCTGGTCGTACTTGTATGTACGGCCTTCGTCGCCACGCTTTGCTGAGACAATTTCTGATAAGTCCTAAAAACTATACACGGAGTAATAATGATTAATTCCCCAAGCCAACAATATGTTGATGAAGCTATTGTTTCCCGACGTTCAATCCGGTCTTTCTTACCTACGCCAGTTGATCAGGAAGAGCTGCGAAAAATTTTAACGGTATCTGCCCGTGCGCCTTCTGGCAGTAACACTCAGCCTTGGAAAGTGTATGTCTTAACCGGGGATAAATTGCGATTGTTGTCAGCCAGCATACTCGCAGCACACAATGATGTAGAGAAGGCTCAAGAGCACAAACAAGAATATAACTACTACCCAGTCAAGTGGATCACGCCTTATCAGGAGCGCCGTCGTAAGGTCGGTTGGGATTTATACGCCTTACTTGGTCTCGGTCGAGAAAATAAATCTGGCATCCACGCGCAGCACGGGCGCAATTACGGATTTTTTGATGCCCCGGTCGGTTTGATTTTTACGATTGATCGCGTTATGGAGCAAGGTTCCTGGCTAGATTATGGAATGTTCTTGCAAAATATTATGCTGGCGGCACGGGGGCGCGGTCTTGATACTTGCCCTCAGGCGGCCTTCACTCAGTATCATAAAATTATTCAAGAGGTATTAAACTTGCCAGAAAACGAAATGCTGGTTTGCGGCATGTCGCTTGGCTACGCAGATCACAGCAAGATAGAAAATACCTTGATCACAGAACGTGATGCAGTTGATGATTTCGTTAAGTTTTTAGATTAGAACTTAGCTAAAGCCATCATTGCCACCGTCCCGGTAGCGTTGCAGCTCCCACTTCGACTAAGATGCTGTCTTTGTTGCTACGCCTGCCGGGGTAATTTTGTAGATCGCTTCGGCTTGAGATAATTATCAATTGCTTAAACTATCCGATCCACGTCGGGAAAAATTGATTATGACTAATCCGTGACACTAGACTTTTGTTCAAGTAATGCGCATAAGTCTTTAATTCTCTTGCGAATTTTCACAATTTTGCTACACTGCATCAAATTTTCTACATTTATATTTGGGAGCGATTGATGCTTAAATTTGCTCGTAAGGCACTTATTCTTTGCGTTGCGATGCTACCTGCATCAGCCGTATTTGCCGAAGTTGTGCACCACAAGAAGCACGTGCACAAAAAAGTAGTCACAAAACTTGCTGCAAGCAAATTTGTGACACACACGATTATCGTTAATGGCAAGAAGCGTGTGGTCACACAACGCGTCCCGGTCCTAGCCGTTGTCGCTGAAAAAGCAACAATGGGTGATATCGCAGGCCTCAAGCACACACAAGATCCTTTGGCTTTGCAATCCAATGTTGCCTTCGTTGTAGACCAAGCCAGCTCCAAAGTCCTGTTTGAAAAAAACTCGAATGTTTCGTTGCCGATTGCATCGATCACCAAATTGATGACGAGTTTGGTGGTGGTCGAGGCCAAGCAAGACATGAGTGAAGAGATTGAAATCACGAACGATGATCTCGACAAAGAAAAAGGGACTAGTTCGCGTCTGAAAATTGGCTCCAAATTATCCCGTGCCGATCTATTGCATATTGCTTTGATGAGTTCTGAAAACCGCGCCGCTTCTGCTTTGGGTAGAAACTACGTCGGTGGTTTGCCAGCATTTGTCGCTGCGATGAACGCCAAGGCAAAAGAATTAGGGATGACCGAAACGCATTACGTCGATTCTTCCGGTTTATCTAGCCACAATGTCGCCAGTGCTCAGGATTTGGTGCGCTTGGTTAACGCGGCCTACCAGCATCCAGTAATTCGCCAATATTCAACGGACACCAGCTATATTGTTTCTCCGGGCGGACGTCCTTTACAGTATTCAAGTTCGAATAAATTAGTCGCAAATCCTACCTGGGAAATCGGCTTACAAAAGACTGGTTATATCTCCGAGGCGGGTCGTTGTCTGGTCATGCAGGCAATGATAGAGGGCCGTGCGATTGTGATGGTATTTCTTGACTCCAAAGGTAAATATTCCCGGTTGGCTGATGCGGGACGTATCCGCAAGTGGTTAGAAACAATTAAACCGCAAGCCTAATTTTTCAATCTAAATTAAATCTGACTCGGCTAATTTGGCGAATCGGGTTTTGCAAGCAGTTAAAAAACGGTTGATAGGGATAGCATGATCCTTGTCAGCCGTTTTTTATTTCCCGCCTTACTCCACTTTTATTCCAGCAAGCTATGCCAAAGCGCGCGCGTGCTGGCAACTTCCTTTGCAATCTGTTCTGGTGCAACACGGGCTTGCTCTTCTCCTTGCAGGCGCTGGTTGTGTTGAAGCTTGCGTAGCAGTCGATAAGCATTGGCGTTTTGATCTGCCAGAGTAGCATCGATTAAGCCTAATTCTCCACATAGTTTAAGCAGCGCGATGTTGCCGATATTCGCGGTTAATTGGGGGAAGGTTTGGGCATGCTTCAAGACTAAAAATTGTACGATAAATTCAATATCTATCATGCCGCCTGCATCTTGCTTCAGGTCGAATAAATTAGAGCGATTGGGATGTGCATCACGCATTTTTTTGCGCATCTTGATCACTTCTTCTTTGAGCTTGTCCGGGTCGCGTACTTGTCTTAAAACTTGTTCCCGAATCTGATCAAATTGCGTTGCGATACGCTCATCACCGGCACAAAACCGTGCTCGCGTTAAGGCCTGATGTTCCCATAGCCATGCAGATTTTTCCTGATATTTAGCAAATGCGGCAACCGACGATACCAACAAACCGCTAGCACCATCTGGTCTCAAGGCGATATCAACATCAAACAAAATCCCGGCAGGTGTGTGGCAAGTCATCCAGGTAATAAAGCGCTGCGCCAGTTTGGCGTAATTGGCCGGTGCGTCTTGATCGTCGTCGTCATATAAAAAAATGACATCCAGATCAGAGGCATAACTCAATTCTTTACCACCCAATTTACCGTAGGCGATGACGGCAAATTGCGGTTGCTCCTGGTGGCGAGTGGAAATCGTTTGCCAGGCTGCTTGTATCGTCGCTGCCACGATCACATCCGCCAGTTGCGACAAGGCATCGGCCAAATGTTCTACGCTGGCTTTACCCTCTAAATCTTGTGCCAGCAAACGGAATAGTAGCGCGTGATGCATTTCGCGCAGGGTTTCCATCTGGCGCTCAGTATCGCCTTGGTGCTGGTCTAATTGTTGTTGTAGCTCGGTACTAAAATTGTCCCAGTCGACGTCTTGGTGCAAGGCTGTTTCGTCCAGAACACTGTCTAGTAATATCGGGTGGCGGGTTAAAAATTTAGCCGCCCAATCGCTCGCGCCCATCATCCTGACGACGCGCTCTAATGCGTACGGATACTCGGTCAGCAGCGCGAGATACGCAGATCTTTTGGCAATCGCTTCAATAAAATCTAATAGACGATTTAGTGTTGCCAGCTGACCGCTACTTTGTTTGGCAATCAGTGCTAAGGCGCTATTGATGATGGCGACTAATTTATTACGATTATTGTCGGATAGCGATTGCAGTCGTGGCGCTCGCCACGTACTCATTAGTCTTTTTACTGCACTTGGCACATCATGGAAATGTAATGAGACGAGATAAACTTCCAGCATTTCGTCACCATCTGCACCAGATAAAGTCGCTGCCAGCACGCTATCATCACCGGTTTTTTTCAGCGATTTTTTCTCTTTGAAAATAGCATCAAATTGTTCGGCAACAAATTGTCTGTGCAGGCTTAGTTCATTGAGTAGTTCGCGGGTAGAACCATAGCCCATCATTTGCGCAATGATCAGCTGATCTTCTTCCTTGGCTGGGAATGTGTGTGTTTGCGCGTCATCCAGATATTGCAGTCGATGTTCCAGATTGCGCAAAAAATCGTACGAGGTCAGCAATTGATCGACGACGGCAGACTCCAAGATATTTTTCTCTGCAAGCGTACGTAGCGTGTTGCGAGTAGAGCGGTCGCGTAAGCTGGCTTCGCGTCCGCCCCGTATTAACTGGAATACCTGGCTTAAAAATTCGATCTCCCGTATGCCGCCGCGCCCCAGTTTAACGTTGTTGCTACGTTCTGGATGACGGGTTTCCTGTCGTATGACCTCGGCACGGATTTGCGCATGCATAGAGCGCAGCGAATCGATCACGCCATAGTCAAGATAACGTCGATATACAAACGGTCGAATAATTTTATCTAGTGCCAGAATATCCAAAGGCTTGCCAGTGAGCGCACGTGCTTTAACCCAGGCGTAACGCTCCCATTCTCTGCCTTGCACCATAAAATATTCTTCAACCATCGCAAAACTAGCGACTAATGGACCGGAGTTGCCATTGGGGCGCAAGGCCATATCAACTCTAAAGCTAAAACCGTCTTCGGTGACTTCAGAAATTGCTGCAATTAATTTTTTACCAAGCCGGCTAAAAAATTCATGGTTGGATAAGCCACGTTGTTCGGCACTGGCATTGGTGTCGCCGTTCTCGGCATAACAAAAAATCAAGTCGATATCGGAAGATACATTCAGTTCGTCGCCCCCCAGCTTGCCCATACCGAGCACGATTAATTCTTGCGGCTCACCGGATTCTTCTCCAATCGGCGTGCCGTAGAGGGCAACGGCTTCTTGCATCAAGGCAGTCAAATGCTGTTGCACGACAAAATCGGCAAAACTGCTAGTCGTCGTGACGACTTCATCCAGATTGGCTTGTCCATCTAAGTCACGGATAATCAGGCTAGAAATCACCAGATTACGTAAGCGGCGCATCGCTTTGTGCAAGCTGGCGCCTGCTTGTATTTCTTTTTGTAAAATCTGAGCAAAAATCACTGGGCTCAACGATAATCTAGCTGTCTCTTGCAATATGGTGATGCGGCTGCTGTCCGCTTGCAGCCAGCGGCTTACAAAGCGCGACAAACAATGTGGGAGTTGGTCCGATGAATGATTTGAACTGCCATCTGAGCCGCCAGCTAAAAATACATCGGGATTGTTTGCCGTAAGCTTGTTCATATGCTTGTATTGGTGAAGTAGAGAAATGATTTTAAGGCAAATGACAGGCGCCGGTAGGATTTTGAAGGCAGATTTTTCAGGATAATTTCGATCGTCTGTATAAGTGAGCTAGCGTACAGAAATACGCATAAATAAAATATACTCTCTATAAGTATATTTAATCGTCCATATAAAACCTGGACAATAAGACATTTTTCTATAATTAGTGGGGGAGTATATTGGTTTTTGATGTAAAGAGCAGCGTGTTGGCAGATCAGTTTTTGTCATTGCCGGGCGATATTTTCTGGAAAATGCGTTGGTGTAATGTAGAGCTTACGCAAAACCGTTTGCGCAGATTGGTGCCCATTACTTTCTTTACTGTGCTCTCAATAGTGTTTCGCCACTCGGTTTTGTGGTTTTCTTCGATTTACCTTGCCGGAATAATTGTGCGTAAGTCTTATAAGTAATGAAAAATACGCCGCCTTTGCCACCTTCTCCTGCAAGCGATCCGCATCAGGCTATCGGTCAGCCTACTGATGTGCCTGCGCCGTTGCCAACCCAACAGCTCCGATCTTCCCCCTTCGGTGTATTGTTGCGTTCCTGTAATTCTTTTGGCTGGGCATGCGGTCTGGCTTTATTTGCCCTGTTGCGGGTAACTTTTAAACTGCTTGTCATTTGTTATTTCTTGTTTTGCGCTTTGTTTTTGGTGCTGCGCTATGGCGTACTGCCCAACGTCGATCGCTATAAGGGCGACATCGAGCAAATTGCCAGTAAGACCATAGGCCGTGATCTACGCATTACGACCTTGCATGCATCCTGGAATAAGCTTAATCCTGTGTTAGAGCTAGGCAATACCATCATCCACGATCAGCAGGGTAAAGTGGCTCTTGTGCTGCCGCAAGTATCTGCCAGCCTGTCGTGGACATCAGTGATTTTCGCTGAGTTAAGGTTGGATAAATTAGAAGTCATGCGCCCATCGCTGGCGATAGAAAAACAGCCCGACGGCAAGCTCTATGTCGCAGGTTTTTTGATCGATACCAAACCCTCGGAAGAGGATGCGGATAAAAGTAAAGGCCTCGATTGGGTCTTAGCGCAACATGAAATTGTGATCCGTGACGGCAGCGTGAGTTGGACGGATTTGCAGCGCAAAGCCCCTGCGTTGCAATTGTCAGGCGTTAATTTTATCTTGACCAACCAATGGCGGCGGCACCAGTTTGCTTTTAAGGCAGTTCCGCCTGCAACGTTGGCAGCGCCCCTGGATATCCGTGGTGATTTTCAGCATCCGGTTTTTACCAGAAAAATTTCTGATTTCTCTAACTGGACTGGCGACTTATATGCCGATGTGAGCCAATCCGATTTGGCAACCGTGAAAGCGTATATCGATTTGCCTGCGGATATTAAAACAGCCTTTGGCTCAGTCCGATCCTGGGTGCGTTGGGACGATGGGCGGATTGCCGATTTGACCGCAGATATTAAATTGACCGATGTCCTGGGAACCTTTCGCAAAGACTTGCCCGTGCTGGATATGCAGCAAGTCAGTGGACGTATTGTGGCGAGTGAGCGTGCGGCCTTAGGCGTGCGCTATCTGCCTAGTTTATTCGGTCAGGCTGGACATCAGATTGCGCTGATTAATTTTTCTATGAAGGCGCGGGACGGACAGTTGTTGCCAGCAACCAGTATTACCGAAAACTTTACTCCCGGTGAAAACGGACGGCCAGAAAAAGTGGAGCTGTACGCCAAGCAATTAGATCTGCAAACTTTAGCAAATTTCGCCGAACATTTGCCTTTGCCAGCAGATCAGCGTCGCATGCTAATTGATTTTGCGCCCAAGGGACAGCTCAAAAATTTTAGAGCGAAATGGCAGGGTAGTTATCCAGCGATTGCATCCTACAGCGTCACTGGTGAATTCAATAATCTGTCCATGCAGCCGCAATCGGCGCGTTTGGCAGAAGCCAAAAGCGGTAATACGTCTGCCAAAGCTGCGGTGCCTGCGATTCCTGGTTTTGATAATTTGTCCGGCACTTTAGATGCCAGCGATAAAGGCGGCAACTTTACGATTGATTCGCAAGACCTGGCGTTGCAAATGTCGGGGTATTTTGTCGATCCTTTGATGCCGTTTAAAAAGCTGCAAATGCAAGCGAGCTGGCAATTTTTAGCGCAAGATAAATTAGCCGTGCAGTTGAATCAGATGGAGTTTCAGCAAGACCAGATGACGGGTTCTTTGTCTGGAAAATACATTATGTCGATGCGGCAGAACCATCTATCTTCACCTAATCAGGCTAATCAATCCGCTACTGCTACGCAGTCCAGTGAAGTCGATCTGATGGGCAAACTCTCGGGCTTTGACCTCAAGCAAATCGATCGCTTTATCCCGGCCAATGCGCCAGAGGATTTGCGTCACTGGCTGATCGGAGCCTTGCTGGATGGTCGCGCAGATGATGTGACTTTGCGGGTTAAAGGCGATCTGGCACATTTCCCGTTTGCTATCCATGAGGGGCGCCCAAATCATCAGGGTGAATTTTGGGTTAAAGGCAATTTAGTCAACGGCAAACTCGATTTCGCTCCCGGACATTTGTCGGAAGACGGCAAGAATCCGCTCTGGCCAGTGATTGATAGTATTAACGGTAGCTTTATATTTGACCGCGCCAAAATGGAAATCCGTGGCGAGACTGCAAAAACCAATGGTGCCGATTTAAGCAAAGTGAAAGCGGTAATTCCTGATCTGTTGTCGCATGATGGGATTTTGAATATTGACGGTACAGTCAATGGCAATTTGCAAACCATGTTGCAGTATGTGAACGCTAGTCCGGTCGACGGCTGGCTTGGACATTTTCTTAAAGACAGCAAGGCTAGCGCGACGGCGCAACTAGGCTTGAAATTGCAACTACCTTTGCGTCATATGGTCGACTCCAAAGTCCAGGGAGCCTTGCAGTTTGCAGGTAATGACGTACTGCTGCAAAGTAGTATTCCCATGATCGGTGGCGTCAATGGCAAGCTGGAATTTAATGAAAAAGGCGTAGCGCTAAATACGCTTAAAGGCACAATATTAGGCGGCGCTGCGGTGGTCACAGGCGGCTCTCAAAAAGACGGCAGTATCCGCGTCAAACTAGATGGTATTGCGACTGCCGACGGCTTACGTAAAAACTTTCCGGCCTTAGCCAAAGAGCGTTTGGTTGACAAGATACAAGGCTCTGCGCATTACACGACCAGTATCTCCGTCAAAAAACGTCAGCCAGAAATTTTGATTGAATCGTCCCTACAAGGACTAGCGCTGAATTTCCCGGCGCCTTTACGCAAGCTTGCTAACGAGAATATGGCATTACGTTTTGAAATGCTGCCGCAGCTTTCTAATGATGCGAATCTAATACGCGATGAGCTGAAGCTCAATTTAGGGAATGTTATTACCATCAAATACCAACGCCAAAAGTCCGTTGAGAATAATGCCAATTGGCAAGTTCTGCGTGGTGGGATTGGCGTTAATGCTCCTGCGCCAGAGCCAGATAGCGGGCTGAATGCAAATATCGATTTTAAATCTCTGCATGTGGATGAATGGCGTAGTTTGATTAGCCTGGGTGCTAATGCAAACACTAACCTTGCCGTTACTAAAGAGGGTGTCAACACTAACGAGAGTGGCGACATTGTTGCCGGAGCTATTGGCAATACAAATACCCAAGCTGATTTTGATGTGTCTGCTTATTTAGAGCCGAGCGTGTTGGCAGTGCGTACTGCCGAGCTACACGTGATGGGTAAAAAGCTGGATAACGTCGTGTTGGGTGCTACGCATCAAAAGGGATTGTGGCAGGCAAATATTGATTCCAGCCAAGCCTCGGGTTATTTGAGCTGGAGCGAGTCCGCAAATGTGCAAGGCTTGGGCAACGTACTGGCACGCTTGAGTAAGTTGACCATTCCACAGTCGGCAGCTTCAGACGTGACTGATTTGTTGGAAGGCAAAAGCAGTGGTACCCAAATTCCAAGTTTAGATATTGTGGCGGATAATTTTGAGCTGTTTAATAAAAAATTGGGTCGCCTGGAGTTGATTGCTAATAATTTCCCGTTGGCGACCGGGCGCGAATGGCGCATGCAAAAGATATCGCTTAAGAACGAGGATGCAGAGTTAAAGGGGTCTGGCAAATGGAGTAGTCGTGCTGGCGAAGGCTTAACTAATTTAAATTACGTTTTAGATATTAGCGATGCTGGCAAATTATTAGATCGATTAGGTTTTGCTAATGTGTTACGTGGCGGTCGTGGCAAATTGCAGGGCGATGTAACGTGGAACGGTTTGCCGTTTGCACTGGATGTACCAAGTATGACGGGCCAAGTACAGTTGGAATTGGCCGCAGGGCAGTTTTTAAAAGTGGACCCAGGTGCGGCTAAGTTATTGGGCGTGCTGAGCTTGCAATCCTTGCCGCGACGTTTGACGTTGGATTTTCGGGATGTCTTTTCAGATGGGTTTGCGTTTGATTCAATTTTGGGAACAGCCCAAATTCAGCAGGGCACGGCAAGAACAGAAAACTTAAAAATGCGTAGCGTGAACGCAACCGTATTGATGGACGGCACCGCCGATCTTGTGAAGGAGTCGCAAAATCTGCACGTGGCAGTGATTCCCGAAATTAATGCGGGCACTGCTTCAGTCGTCTACGGTTTGGCTGTTAATCCTGTGATTGGTCTGGGTACATTTTTGGCACAACTATTTTTGCGTGAACCATTGGCGAGAGCCTTCACGTACGAGTACGCTGTGGCTGGCTCATGGAAAGAACCGACAGTCACCAAGATGGATCATAAAGAAGCACAAAATACCTTACCTAAAGCTGAGGCGATATTAGTTAAATAGGTATTAGAACACTGCTTGGATGATTGGCGGCGGAAGTTTTGGAACCGGTAAAGCTTGCTCTAGTTTGATCAGGATTTTGACTGAGTATTGCAAGGTCACTACCTAGGTAATTAAATATACTGGATATGGGTATATTGTAGTTGTCCAGGTAATTATTGGGCAATAAGATGTATTTGTTAAAAATTATGGGGAGTATATTAAAATCCCTCGTAATCTGTAGCTTGGTTTTGCCAACTGAGCCTGCTGTTTTTTTCAGAGGATATAAATGAAAATCGCCGCGATACAAATGATCTCTACGCCTGTCTTACAAGAGAATCTGGCGACTGCGCAGCGCTTGCTAAAGCAGGCCGCCGATGCAGGTGCCGGATTGATATTGATGCCGGAATACTGGCCCATCATGGGATTGCATGAAGCGGATAAATTTAAGATTGCCGAGCATATTGGCAACCCTGAGCAGCCGGGTGTGATTCAACAATTTTTAGCGGATAGCGCACGCAGTTTGGGCGTTTGGATTATCGGTGGTACTTTGCCGTTGGTATCAACAGAGTCGGATAAAGTCTTGAATACGACTTTGGTATATAACCCGCAAGGCGAGCTAGTTAGTCGTTACGACAAAATTCATTTATTTGGTTTTACCAAAGGCACAGAGTCCTATGAAGAATCCCGCACTATTACGGCGGGCGATGATGTGGTGAGTTTTGATGCTGGTTTTGGCAAAATTGGTTTATCGATTTGCTACGATTTACGCTTTCCAGAACTGTATCGATCCATGGGAGATTGTGCTTTGATTGTGGTCCCGGCAGCTTTCACTTTCACGACAGGACAAGCGCATTGGGAAATCCTGCTGCGTGCCAGAGCCATAGAAAACCAATGTTATGTGCTGGCCTCGGCGCAAGGTGGGCAGCATGTTAATGGTCGCCGTACTTGGGGGCATAGCATGTTGATCGACCCTTGGGGCAAGATTGTGGATGTGCTAGCGGAAGGCGAAGGTGTGGTTGGCGGTGAGTTAGATTGGGCTAATCTGAGCGCCGTCAGGACTAGCTTGCCTGCTTTAAAGCATAGAAAATTGGCCTGCTAATTTGTCCGATAATTTGTCCCATCCGTCAATCGATACAAAACCATACTTTGCGCAAATTTATTTATATGCCAGACATGCTCTACAATCTATTCATTCGCCATTCTTATTCTGTAATTGGCACACTTAGAATACTCAAAAACACTGATAGAACACTATGACACCATTTGAACCCAATCTGCGCCACCTGGCTATTGCCCGCGATATTTTATTAACCCCGTTCGGTCTGGATGAATCCAAGCTGGTTAAAGTACTTGGTTCCATGTTTACCCACAAGGTTGACTACGCTGATCTATATTTCCAGTTCACCAAAAGCGAGGGCTGGAGCCTGGAAGAAGGCATCGTCAAAACCGGTAGTTTTTCTATAGATCAGGGCGTAGGCGTACGGGCAATTTCTGGAGATAAAACAGCGTTCTCGTATTCGGATGAGATTTCTGAGCAAGCTTTGCAAGATGCAGTCAACGCAACCCGCACGATTGCACGCCAGGGCGCAGGAAAAATCAAAGTTGCTTCTAGTATGCAAGGTGTCGGTGGCCGTAGTTTGTATTTGCAAAACGATCCGCTTGCGTCTTTAGATGCAACTCAAAAAGTCACTTTGCTAGAGCGCTTAGAAAAAATCGCCAGAGCTAAAGATCCGCGTGTGGTGCAGGTAATGGCTAGTTTGTCCGGTGAGTACGACGTCGTGTTAGTCGCGCGTAGCGATGGCGTGATTGCTGCAGATATCCGCCCACTGGTACGGGTTTCCCTGACCGTGATCGTAGAACAAGATGGACGCCGCGAGATGGCGTCCAGCGGTGGCGGCGGTCGTTATGACTACGGTTATTTCTCCGATGTTTTACTTGATCAATATGCGGACGAGGCAGTCAAATCAGCATTGGTGAATCTGGATGCCCGACCAGCGCCTGCTGGTCCTATGACGGTTGTGCTTGCATCTGGCTGGCCTGGTATTTTGCTGCACGAGGCCATTGGTCATGGACTGGAGGGCGACTTCAATCGCAAAGGTTCTAGCACCTTTTCAGGTCGTATCGGAGAGCGCGTTGCGGCAAAAGGCGTGACCGTAGTGGATGACGGTACCATTCAGGATAGACGTGGCTCATTGAATATTGATGATGAGGGTAATCCGACTCAATGCACGACTTTGATTGAAGACGGCATTTTGAAAGGCTATATCCAAGACACCATGAACGCCCGTTTGATGAAAATGCCAGTCACTGGCAACGCTCGTCGTGAATCTTTCGCCCATTTACCAATGCCGCGTATGACTAATACCTACATGCTGGCTGGCGACAAAGATCCCGCTGAGATTTTGGCATCCGTTAAAAATGGTATCTACGCCGTTAATTTTGGTGGCGGACAGGTCGATATCACGAATGGTAAGTTCGTTTTCTCCGCGAGCGAGGCCTACATGATAGAAAACGGCAAAGTCACCTACCCGGTAAAAGGTGCAACCTTGATCGGTAACGGCCCCGATGTTTTAAATCGTGTGTCAATGATTGGTAATGATTTACGTCTGGATTCTGGTATCGGTGTTTGCGGCAAAGAAGGGCAGAGCGTGCCTGTTGGTGTTGGCCAGCCTACTTTGCGTATTGATGGTCTTACTGTGGGCGGCACAGCTTGATCTTAACGATGTTGATAGATGAAATTCTAAACTGGTTTAGCCTTGCCCAAAGGTACGGCTCATGATTGTTATCGCTATTGTTTCTGCCAAAGGCGGCGTGGGTAAAACGACGACCACCGCCAACCTGAGTGCGGGTATCGCACAACGCGGCTACCCAAGTCTGGTGATTGATCTCGATCCACAAAATGCTGTGCAATGGCATATGGGTGGGGGAGATCAGTCAGACACTAGCGGAATTAGCACCATTGCTAACCGAGCTACTTCCCGTTTATGGGATGCCGCTTACTCAAGTACTTTTGGGGTTGATTTTGTGCCCTACGGTAGTGCAGGCGAGCAACAGCGCATCGCTTTTGAACAAGTGCTGGAGCAAGATGAGGATTGGCTACTCAACCAGCTATTGCGCGCTAATTTGCCAAAAGACACGTTTGTCTTTTTAGATACACCTCCTGGTCCATCTATCTACTTAACTCAAGCAATAAATGCGGCGGACTTTCTATTAGTCGTATTACTGGCCGATGCTGCCTCGTATGCCACTATTCCAGAGATGGAATCCTTGATGGACTCCCATAACGCCATATCAACTATGTTCAAACCTTCTGCTTATGTAGTGAATCAAGGTTCAAATAAGCAACTGGCGCAAGATGTGATTGCCCTTTTCTCTGAGCGTCTGGGTGACAGAATGCTACCTTGTGTTATCCCGGAAAGTACACAACTGGAAGAAGCGCTCGCATATGGGTACCCCATCCTTCAATCTGCACCCGATAGTCCTGCAGCACAGGCTATACAAGAGCTCATCACACATTTAATGCATATCCTGAATGAGATGTGGATAAGACAATAAATATTTTTTGTTGTTTTTTTGAATCTGTAACGCTAAATCAAACGTATTAAATCAGGCAGTGATTAGACAACTCCGTCAGTTACTTAAGAGACTTTTCGGATTGGTAATAGCAGTTCTCGATACGTTCCTCATATTGTTGATGAAATAAGTAGCATCAAAAATGCTCGGTCGCCTCAATAAACAATAAATTCATGTAATTAGAACATTGTTTTGTCCCGAAACTGTGTAGGTGTGGCCTGATCGTTGCTTAGCTATGTATGTTCTTGCCCGATACCTCAATCTAAATTGTTAAATATTTCTACAGTAAGTTATAAATGCTTAACATTTACTGTTGCCTATTTACTAGACTGTTCTCTTGGCTAAATGCTACAGTCCTCCATGATAAAAATATGTTTTTCCGTCAGAAATGACCGTCTAATTATGTCTGCAAAGGTACGATGTGAGTAACGCGTTCAATAATATTAATTACTACGAGCAGCAGCAATGCTCCAAGCAGTGGAAAGCATTTTTAAACGCTTTTTCTGTGGAGTTCGCGGCTCAGGGTGATGTACATGATTTACGTGCTTTTATGTATAAATTGGGGCTGACGATGGCCGCCAGTTTTAAAGTAGAAGGTGGCGATACTTTGCTAACTCTCGAGGCTAGCATCAATAAAGTCTGGGCTGATCTTGATTGGGGATGGGTGCATTTAAGTGATGAATCTGATTGTTTATTGATAGAACATAACGCCAGCCCACTTAAAGTCGCTTTTGGTGAGCAGGCCTTGGATTGGTCCCCAGCATTATTAGAAGGTATCTACACAACCTGGTTTGAGTCTCTGGGTATTGATAAGTCTTTGCGGTTGTCACAACACGGCACAGTATTGGAAGACGGTCATCTGATTGTTTTTCAATTAAAAAAACAGGTGGAAGAGACTACTTTCTTCACTCGTCGCTGAGTAGATATTGTCTGCAGAACAAAGTTGAGGTCTGAGATTATGGAAAATGATATTAAAAATCTGTTTAAAAAAATTGATGGTAAAACAGATACCTATCAAGAGATACATCGTGATGAATTAAACGAGCAAGCTAAGCAGCGCTGGCCGTTATTGAGAGATGTACGCGCTAACACTGCATTCGCCCATCCTTTGCGGAATGCTCCGGCACTGGCCGGCGTTGGCATCGAAACCCAAGCTAAGCCTGGTCCTACGGTTTTATCAGTCGCTACGTCACCAGTTTTAGCTGACGCTGGAATCAAATCTCGCACCTTGAATAGTCTCCCGGTTCCAGATGAAAGAAAGCCATTTTCAGCTTTCGCATCAAAAGTTGCGGTCGGTGCGGCGCACAATATGGGAACGCCAGATTTGCAGACTTCATCAGCTCCAGAGGTGCCTGTTTTGGGCGTTCCTGTCATTAGCAGCGGAGTAAACAGAGGATTGACTAGTGTAGCTTCGTCTAATCTTCAGTCGAATTTTCACGAAGCACATGCGGTTCCGTTGGTATTGCCGACTAAAAATACAGAATCCTCATTGCATGCATTGTTTGATCGGTTAGCTCAAAAATCTGAGCCCGAAAAATTGCCAGAGTCTCCCGTCAATTCATTTTTTAAAAAAATATTTAAACCATGAGGGTAGTTGCCGTCGTCTCCCCAAAAGGTGGTGTTGGAAAAACCACTGTAACAGCAAACCTTGCTGCGGAGATTGTCGCTTTGGGTGGCAAAGTCACTGTTCTAGATCTTGATCCGCAAAATGCATTACGTTTGCACTACGGCATGCCCTATGACGATGTTAATGGCGTTATTCGTCAAAGTACCTTAGACCAGCCTTGGCAAGATGCCTTGCATTCCAGCCCTTACGGGGTCGATTTTTTACCCTATGGCATTGTGAATGAGCTTGATCGGCGCAGGCTAGAACACCACATCAAAATCAAATCGACCTGGCTGTCGTTGCAGTTACAGTCCTTGAATTTGGCTGATGATCATATCGTGTTAATTGATACTCCTCCGGGTCCTACCGTCTATTTGCAACAGGTATTGCACTGCGCAAATATCGCACTTATTGTTTTAAAGCCTGACGCTGCTTCTTATTCCACGATTCCATCGATCGAATCTTTACTTCATTATTATTGCCGCGACAGGAAAGACTTTTTGGGGACTTGCTACATTGTGAATCAAATGGATGTCACTAAGCAGTTACACCGAGATGTCTATCAAATGCTGAGAAAAAATTTAGGGGATTATTTGGTTCCGGCCAGTATTCATAAAGACGAGGCTGTGTGTGAGGCGCTTGCCTGCCAGTCGCCGGTAGCTTTTTACGCTAAGAATTGTTCCGCTAACCAAGATTTGCAGCAGATTGCTAGCTGGTTGCAAACACATTTTAATTTGATCGCCTGATGCGCTCCATTCTCAACTCTCGATACCTATATGGCCGGCTCAACGAATTGGGCCGTGCGTTGGTGAATTGGCCAGGCTGGGAGCTTAAATCTACTCGTGCTGTTGCATTGGTTTTAGCTGGCATGCTGTATTGGACTAGTATCAGCATTCCGCTTGAGCTTCCTTATCAGGTTTTATTTTCTGTGGTGGTATTTGGGACCGCTACCTATTTACGCCGCTACTCCGGTACCTTGGTATCGCTGGTCATGATTATGTTTTCAGTCAGTGCTACCAGTCGTTATATTTACTGGCGCGTGCACTCTACCATTGATGCTGAAAACATGGTTGATCTGGCATTTGCTCTCGTCTTGGTTTCTGCTGAAATTTATGCTTGGCTGGTATTGTTATTGGGTTACTTGCAAACTGCATGGCCGCTGAAGCGCAAACCAGTGATGATGCCAGCGGATACAAGCACCTGGCCAGTCATTGATCTGTTCATACCTTCGTATAACGAAGATATGAGCGTCGTAAAGCCAACTGTATTGGCGGCCTTGGGTATTGATTGGCCTAAAGATAAGCTCAATATTTATATCCTTGATGATGGACGACGTCCTGAGTTTCAGGTATTTGCTGAATCTGTTGGTGTTAAATGTTTTACGCGAGCTGACAATAAACATGCAAAGGCAGGCAACATTAATGCCGCGCTTGCCAGAACGACTGGTGAGTACGTTGCTATCTTCGACTGTGACCACATGCCCACACGGTCATTTTTACAATATGCGATGGGCTGGTTTTTAGTCGATGAAAAATTGGCGATGGTACAGACACCCCATCATTTTTTATCTCCAGATCCTTTTGAGCGTAATTTAAATACTTTCCGCAATGTACCAAACGAAGGTGAATTATTTTATGGCCTGATACAAGATGGCAATGACCTCTGGAATGCGACTTTCTTTTGTGGCTCTTGTGCTGTTCTACGCCGTTCTTGTCTGATGGAAGTTGGTGGTATTGCGGTTGAGACAGTAACGGAAGACGCGCACACCGCACTTAAGATGCAAAGGTTGGGATACAACACTGCTTACCTCGCATTGCCTCAAGCTGCTGGGTTAGCTACCGAGAGTTTGTCGGCTCACGTTGGACAGCGTATTCGCTGGGCGAGGGGCATGGCGCAGATTTTTCGGACGGATAATCCGTTGCTAGGTAAGGGGCTATCGTTTGGTCAGCGGCTTTGCTACAGCAATGCGATGCTCCATTTTTTTTACGGCCTGCCACGGATGATTTTTCTGTTGGCACCCATTGCGTATTTATTTTTTGAGGTACATCTTATTAAGGCCTCTGCGCTTGCAATTGCGGCTTATTCTTTACCACACTTGTTGCATGCCAATATGACCAACTCGCGTATTCAAGGTGCACATCGACATTCGTTTTGGGCTGAAGTGTACGAGGCTACCTTGGCTTGGTATATCTTCCGTCCGACTTTAGTCGCTTTGATTAATCCAAAATTAGGAACCTTTAACGTTACCGCTAAAGGTGGTTTAGTAGAGCAGGAGCATTTTGACTGGGTTATTTCTAAGCCCTATCTTATTATGCTGGGTTTAAACATACTCGGATTTATCATAGGTATTGGCAGGGCATTGTGGTGGAATTCTTACGAGCTTGACACCGTAATTCTGAACATGTTGTGGACTTTTTATAATCTGATTATCTTAGGTGCTACGTTAGCAGTTGCAACAGAGTCTAAGCAAGTGCGCAGGACGCATAGGGTTAAAGCAAGATTGAGCGCTATATTACGCTTGCCTGGCGGACATTCGGTTGTTTGTGAAACAGAAGATTTTTCGCTTGGAGGTATGTCCTTGCGTTTGCCAGAAGATGTTTCCGTTGGTAAGGATGAAGAGATTTATGTGTCTTTGTATGGCACAACTGGCGAAAATGTTTTTCCTGCAACGGCTGTTTTTGCCAAAAAAGGTTTGCTGAGTGTTCAGTTTAAAAAATTAACTTTAGAGCAGGAAATTAACCTGGTTAGTTGTACCGTCGGCCGTGCAGACGTGTGGCTAAACTGGGCTAAAGAACGTGATTTTGATCATCCTTTAAATGGTCTCAAGGAAATCACGATGCACAGTTATGTTGGTTTTTCCAGATTCGGTTCAAGCATCATTCAGTACTTAGGAAGTAAGACCATGCCCTTTAACAAAAAAATGACAAACTCTACCATGATGAAAATAATAAAGAGCAAGCTGCTACGCAAGCGTGGAACAACCGCAATTGCCTTAATCTGCAGTCTTTTTTTACTTGGTCAGGACAAGGTCGATGCAAAGACCAAGCATGCCAAGTCTGAGGTTGTTAGCGAGTCCTCTAGTGAGGTCGTTATGGCTCAGGCTGAGGCTAGTCCAAAATCAAGCTTGCCGCAGCGAACAATTAACATCAGTTTAAAGCAAATGGGTTCAGCTGCTGATGTTGAGTTGCGAGGTGTAGAGGGCGAGCGTTCGTTTCCTTTTACAGTTCGTAGTGATGAAGTTATCACTGCTGCCAAACTGAAATATGGTCTGGCTTATTCGCCCGCTTTGTTATCTGATTTATCGCATATCAAAGTGTCAGTGAATAATGAATTGATCAATGTTATTGCTTTACCTAAAGAAACTGCCAGCGGCATCGTTCGTGAGAATGTTATAGACCCGCGTGTTTTTGCAGATTTTAATAAGCTAAGTTTTAAACTAATTGGTCATTACACCAGGGAGTGTGAAGATCCGTCTCATTCAAGTTTGTGGGCGAATATTGGAAACACATCCAATCTTGAGCTAACCATTGCTTCTATCCCTTTGCAAAATGATTTGGCCTTATTACCAACGCCCTTTTTTGATAGCCGCGATGCCAAGCTATTAGAGTTGCCTTTTGTTTTTCCATCTGCACCATCTCTAGACGTTTTGCGTAACGCCGGGGTTGTTGCATCCTGGTTCGGTAATTTAGCTTCTTACCGCGGTGCGAAATTCCCAGTTTTTACCTCGCTACCACAAGGTAATGCAGTGGTATTTGCTACCTCTACCGAAGCACCAGCAGGCATTACCTTGCCCGTGATCGCTGGTCCTACCTTGGCGATTATTACTAATCCCGCTAATCCAGGTAAAAAATTCTTATTAGTATTAGGTAGAAATCCAGCCGAACTGAAAATAGCAGCAGAAGCTCTGACACTTGGGCAATTAGCCTTATCCGGTGATAAAGCCTTGATTAAGAATTTCCAAGAAGCTGATCAACGTAAGCCATATGACGCGCCAAACTGGCTTCCAACTAACCGACCAGTAAAACTTGGCGAGTTGGCCGTGCGTAAAGATTTGCAAGCAAATGGCTTATATCCAGATTTAATTCGCGTCAATATGCGAGTTGCACCGGACTTATTCACTTGGCAAAGAGAGGGCGTACCTATAGATCTTCGATATCGGTTTACTCCTCGTCCAACACAAGATAAATCTACTTTGAATATTAGTATCAATGGTGAATTTATTCGGTCGTTGTCACTTTCTGGAGCCCAGGTAGATAAGGGCAAAATCAAGGAATCTGTATTACTGTTGTTTAAAGACGGAAATCGTGTTTCGCAAGAACAAGTGCAGGTTCCAACCTTTCAGATTGGTGCAGAAAATCAACTGCAGTTCCAATTTTTTTATGATTATGTAAAGCAGGGGCCATGTAAAGATGTATACCTGGACAATATCAGTTCTGCGATTGACCCTGACTCCACGATTGATTTTTCTGGTATGCCACATTACACCGCCATGCCTAATCTGGCACATGTCGCGAATGGCGGTTTTCCGTTCACCCGAATGGCAGATTTGTCCGAAACGGCGATTGTTATGCCGGAAAGACCAAGCCTTCAAGAGATGGAAGTATTTCTCGATTTGATGGGTCGTATGGGTGAGTCTACAGGCTACCCTGTTACCAACAACACTTTAGTCCGCGGCACCGATACGGATAAATTAAGTGGTAAAGATATTATTGTGATTGGTACTAATGGCAATGCCCCGCTGCTAAAGCAATGGGCTAAATATATGCCTTTGTCAATTGATGAAAATGGTAACAAGCTACAGCTTCCTTCAGGTTTTTTACGCTTGCTTGCAAATTGGACCGGCCGAGATATAGATGCTATCCAACGCCGCACAGGAGACATGCTTGCTAGCACTGGAGGTGCATTCGGTGCAATGATGCAATTTGAATCGCCAGTTACTAGCGGTCGCAGCGTTTTGGTGTTGACTTCGGGCGATGGAGATAGTCTCTTGGGTTTGACAAAAGCATTATCAAAACCCGATCTTAGAAGTAAATATCAAGGTGATTTGGTGATAGTTAAGGGTGAGAAAATAGAGAGTGTCCAGATTGGTGATACTTACTATGTTGGTAGTTTACCGTTTTGGACGTGGGTCAAATGGTACTTATCTAATCATCCTATGATCTTGATTGCGTTCTTGATGTTGGCGTCATTGATCGTTGCGACAATTCTATTCCGCTTCTTACGTAAAAAAGCTGCCTCTAGATTGACCATTAAAGAAAAGAATTAAAGCTATTAGTAAGTCGGCTACTTAAACTTCTGGTTTAAGTAGTTTTCACATACTTAGTTATGTTTTAGCTGTGTTTTCAAGCCGATTTGAATGCAAATGTTTTATGTAGAAAATACATAAAACATTTGCATTCTTACGAAAGACAAGACCAAACTATTAATTGCACGCAAGCATAATGCTTGCTCTTAATAGGAATTGAATGCCATTTTGAGCATCGGTCAATATAATGACTTTGAGATCAAAGAGCTTGATGAATAGGGGAAATGAATGATTTTTAAGAAAAAAGCGATGGCGCTAGCGCTTTTGATGATACTTGTCGAGAGTGACGTCGCGTTCGCTGATTCCTCCTTAAATCAGAAGTTGATAGAGCAAGCACAATATTGGTCGCAAAGAGGGCGGGATGATAATGCCACTGACGCATGGCGTAAATTACTGAAAATTGATCCTAATAGTGTAGAGGCATTAGGAGCACTAGGCGTTATTGAGGCCCAAAGTGGAAACGCTGAGCTAGCGAAATCCTATTTATCTAAATTAAAACAAGTACCAGGAAGCAGCGCGCAAATTCGTATTTTAGAAGAAGCGGTACGCCGCGGTGCTACTGGTGGTAAAGGGCAACTAGATGATGCCCGACGTTTGGCGCAGCAAGGGGATGCTGAGGCGGCGGTCGAGACCTATAAACTCATGGGAGATCCTAGCAAGCTAAAAGGTGATGCAGCTTTGGAGTATTACCAGACACTAGCTGGTACCTTAGCTGGCTACAACCAGGCCAAGCGTGGCATAGAAAAACTGAGCAAAGAAAATCCAGGTAACAATAAGTATGCTCTAGCTTTAGCGCAGGTACTCACTTATCGTGAACCAACTCGTCGTGAGGGTTTGTCGATGTTAGAAGCGCTGAGCAGTAAGCCAGATGTTGCCAAACAAGCGGATGAGTCTTGGCGTCAGACGTTAAGCTGGATGGGAGCCCGGAATGGCAATACTAAATACTTTCAAGACTACCTCGCAAAACATCCTAACGATAAAACTATACAAGATCGTTTGACTAACTTAAGTCGACCCGAAGTCCACACAACAGCAACGGAGAAGCGCGCTCAGATCAAACCAAAAGTAGTTAGAGAAAATCCACTGGTAAAAATTCAGGCGGCAGGTTTCAAGGCATTAGACGACAACGATATTAAAACGGCGGAAGCTGAATTCCAAAAAATATTGAAGGTTCACCCAAAAGATCCAACCGCCACCGGTGGCATGGGCTTGGTAAAAATGCGTCAAGAAGATTCTATTGCCGCGCGTAAGCTAATAAAGAGTGCTATCGATTTATCTCCAAAACAGTACAAACATCAATGGCAGCAAGCTTACGAGAGTGCATCTTATTGGGCTCTGATTGAAGAATCCAGAACCGCATTTGAGGATAGTGATAGCGCTAAAGGTATTGGTTTTCTGAGAGATGCAATTAAGCTCAATAGCAAAGAGTCTGCAGGATATCTGCAGCTAGGTGACGCGCTTTTGGCTGATAATGAACTAGCGGGTGCAGAAGCAAATTATCGTCATGTATTTGATGGAGATAAAACAGATTTAAAAGCGTTGAGTGGCTTAATTAACGTTCTAACGCTACAAAAACGAATTAAGGATTTAGATGCATTAAGTAGCTATATGTCACCGGCTCAGCTTACCAGCCTGGCAGATATGAAAGCCACGGATTTGATGGAGAAAGCAAAAGTAGCGGAAGCTGCGGGTGATATTGCTGGTGCTCAGTTAGCGTTAGAAGATGCTATTTTGATTGCTCCCGATAATGTCTGGCTACGTCTCGCTTTAGCGCAGCTTTACCTAAAACATGACATGCCAGGACAAGCTCGCTCTTTGCTTGATGCCTTGACCAGTGTTGAGAACCCACAGCCAGACGCTCTTTATGTGAGTGCTTTATTAAGTGCTCAGCAGCAGTTGTGGTGGGAGGGACTGAGCACTTTAGAGAGAGTGCCCGCTAAGTCTCGCAAGCCAGAAATGTTTGCTTTGCAAAAACGTATGTGGGTTTATGTGCAGTTAGATCGCATTAATATATTGCTTAAGCAAGGTGATTTAAGGCAAGGCAAAGAGACGCTGGATCTGGTCGAAGCTGCCGCTGGTAATGAGCCTGAATTTATTGGCGCAGTTGCCAATCTCTATATCAAAAATGGTGATCCAGAGCGTGGTCTCGCATTGATACGTCAAGCCGTAAAGAAGACACCGCAACCGTCAATCGGTTTGCTGCTGCAGTACGCAGATGTGTTGGTACGGACTAATCAGGACGCTGAGTTAGATCCGGTAATAAAACAGATTGCTGCCATACCAAAATTATCAGAGACAGAAACGCTTGCTTTTAAAAATCTACAACGTGTAATTGCCTTACGATCCGCTGAAAAAGCGCGCGAAGCAGGTGATCTAGCTACCGCATACAGCTATATTCAACCTTACTTAATCGCCAATCCAGAGGATAATCTCTTACTTCTCGCTCTTGCCCGAATGTATGCATCTGCGGGAGAAATGGACTCTGCAAAAGAGCTATACACGAGAGTATTGCAAACAGAACCTGACAATGTTGAGGTCCGGCAGGGTCTGGTATATGCCGCATTGGACATCAAAGACTTTCCAAGCGCAGAGAATCACTTATCTGCGCTGATGGCACTCCAGCCAGATAATCCTCGCTTCATTGCCTTGGCGGGACGAGTGGCACGTTCGCAGGGACAGAACGGTAAAGCATTATCGTATTTTAAACAGGCACTAGCACTGGAACAGTCACAAAAAACATTAGCAGGCACAGGTGCGAATGGACTTCGGTTAGTTGAGAAAGTACCCGCTACCAGTATTGATAATTTCGCCATTAATCCATTTACAGAAAAGAAGGAGCGCACTATCGACATGGTAGTGTCACGTCCTGTATTGAGGGAAGTGCCAAGTAACAGTAAATTGATCGGCACTAACCCGATAGGAACTACATCCAGCCCAGTACCAATCCAAACCTCACCTGTATTGGTAAATGTCACGGGCAGCACACCTCAATTGACTCAAGTAATTGCACCTAAACCGGCAGGCAATTTCCCGCCAATCGTGAACAGATCAATCACACCAAATGTAATACAAAATACAAATTCAGGATTAAGTAATACCGATCCCATGGCGCGTACATCAATAAATAAAGCTCCGGTCAGTGCAGAAGAGGCATCCTTAATTAATGAGATTGATGCCTTGAATGCCTTAAATCGCTCACAACTTGCCATTGGCTTTGCTGCCAGAGCGCGCAGTGGTGAGGTTGGATTGTCGCAATTAAAAGACTTGGAAACACCCATAGAGTTGCAGTTAAATTCTCTGGGTAAAGGGCAGCTTGGCTTAAAGATTATCCCTGTGTCATTGGACGCAGGTATTCTGAACTTAAACGATCCTAACGTCGCCGGACAATTCGGAAAAAATATAGAGACTAATGAGCGCGCTAAGTTTGCGAAACAATCCTTCTCAACTACTGCACAAAAAGCAGGATTATCGAATGTCGCAGAATTAGCCGAGAAGTCGAATGGTGTTGCGCTTAGCTTGAGTTATGAATTAAACGGGTTGAAAGTGGACATAGGTTCTAGTCCGGTCGGCTTTCCGATCCGTAATGTGGTCGGTGGTCTGCGCTGGTCTAGTAAAGTCGATGATGTTAGCTTTACTGTCGAAGTCGCGCGTCGCTCGGTGACGGATAGTTACTTGTCATATGCAGGGACTACCGACAGTTTGTATGGACTGACATGGGGTGGTGTGACAAAGACGGGTGTCCATCTCGATACTTCTTATGATGTTGACGATGGCGGTCTGTATGCCAGTGGCGGCTATGCAGCAGTCAATGGGAAAAACGTCGCCTCGAACAGTACCTTTGATCTTGGCGGTGGCGCCTATTGGCGCTTCTTGCGTAGTCGCGATATGGTAGCGACTACCGGTTTGAACATGACGTCGTTTTTTTATAAAAAGAATTTACGTTATTTCAGCTACGGACAAGGTGGTTACTTCAGCCCAAAAAATTATGTTGCGCTTGGTGTGCCAATAGACCTGAGCGGACGTAAAGGAAATCTTGCTTATCAGATTGGTGCTTCAATTGGTATTCAACACTTTACTGAAGAAAGTAGTCTCTACTATCCGAACTCAAAAGCAGATCAGTCTGAACTAGAGGCATTTGCTGCCGCTAATCCAACGCTGAATATCGCAACGACCTATCCCGGGCAATCACATAGTGGCATACAGTACAAATTATTAGGCGGATTAGAGTATCAAATTGCACCGCAGTTTTTTGTTGGCGGACGTTTTTCTATAGACAACTCCGGTGACTTTACCGATGGTTCTGGCGCCATTTATTTGCGCTATAACTTTGAGCCACAAAGAAAGCCAATTGCCTTTCCTCCGGTAGCGCCTAAACCTTATTATCTGGGGAATTAAACCGTGATGCATTCAAAATTTATATTATTGATATCGATGCTGATGATAGTGCCGGCAATTGCACTCGCAGATGATCCTCAAAAAGAGGGGCGGGCTTATTTGGCGCAAGGGGACAACAATAACGCAGTGAAAAAATTTGCAGAGGCGGCAAAAAGTAATCCTTTTGATGCCTCTGCATTAAATAATCAGGCCGTCGCCTATGCTGCCCAGGGCGATAATGAAAAAGCATTAACTTTATTAGAGCGCGCAAATAAACTTAGTCCTAATCGCACTGATATCGCGGCTAATTTAAATGAATTGCGTACCTGGATGAGCCGACATACACCCCAGTTACTTGCGCAGAGAAAAGAGCCGATTATGAATGTGTATCCTAATCAGTCGAACGTTCCACCGGAACCACCCGCACTTTGGAAAAAATAAATCATATCGCTGTGTCTTATTGTGGTCTCAAAATGCGCGTACATAATTTCATAATGCAGGCGCTTGCCAAATGCCAGTTTTTAATGCACTATGAGTTTCGCTTTATTTTTCCTAGCCATAAATATTGTTGAAATAATTATAGTCAGTCTTTAGAAATAAATAAAAAGCCACTAATTAAATGAAACTCACACACTTCTTTTTCTTCTTTTATTTTAGCTATTCCCAGCCAAAGGCGGTGGAAAAACGGTAAGCGCACGAAGAAAAAGAGCCAACCAAATTTCTAAAAAACCGCCAGCGATGGCGGTTTTTTTTTGATCATTTCGATGAATCAGTTTTTGAATTTTTATTGAACGTTTGTTGAGTATTTATTGAACACTTATTGAACACTAACAGGGAGCTACACCATGCTACGCACTGACGATCTACGTATACGGGAAATGAAGGAGTTGATCCCACCCTCACACTTGATCCGTGAGTTTGGCTGTTCAGAAAAAGCCGCAGATACCGCTGCCAATGCACGTACTGCCTTGCATCGTATTTTGCATGCACAAGACGATCGCGTCATGGTTGTCATTGGCCCATGCTCGATTCACGACACCAAAGCTGCGATGGAGTATGCGCACAAGCTAGTCAAGGAGCGTGAGCGCTTTGCCGGTGAATTAGAAATTGTGATGCGCGTGTATTTCGAAAAACCACGCACGACAGTCGGCTGGAAAGGTTTGATCAACGATCCGTATATGGATAATAGTTTCCGTATTAATGATGGTTTGCGCATTGCTCGTGAATTACTCTTAAATATTAATGAGCTTGGCTTGCCTGCCGGAACCGAATATCTGGATGTGATTAGCCCGCAATATATTGCTGACTTGATTAGCTGGGGCGCGATTGGCGCACGGACTACGGAGTCACAAATTCATCGTGAATTAGCCTCGGGCTTATCTTGCCCTGTCGGCTTTAAAAACGGTACGGATGGCAATGTGAAGATTGCAGTCGATGCGATTAAAGCTGCCTCGCATCCGCATCATTTTTTGTCAGTCACAAAGGGTGGTCACTCCGCCATAGTGTCCACTAATGGCAATGAAGATTGCCACATCATTTTACGCGGTGGTAAAGCCCCTAATTTTGATGCCGCCAGTGTTGATGCCGCATGCAAAGATATCGCCAGCAATGGCCTGGCATCAAGGCTGATGATCGATGCATCACATGCGAACAGCTCTAAAAATCCAGCGAATCAGATTCCGGTCTGCGCTGATATTGCCAGCCAGATCGCTGCCGGAGACAATCGTATTGTCGGTGTTATGGTGGAATCACATCTGGTTGCAGGACGGCAGGACCTGATACCCGGTAAAGAGTTGGTATATGGCCAGTCCGTAACCGATGGATGCATTGCCTGGGATGACAGCATCAAGGTATTAGAAGGCTTGGCCGAGGCAGTGAAGCAACGTCGTCTTAAACAGCAGGGATAAGAGCAAGCTAAGAAAAAATCCTAAGCTTAGAGATGAAAAAGGCTGATGAGTCAATTACTCTTCAGCCTTTTTCACGTTTCCAAATAAATCTGGGTTTATTCTAAAAGCGTTTGGTCAAAGTCATTTGATCGCCCTCACGCCGCATTTCTACACGGTTTAAAAATGACATGCCGAGCAGAGTAAATGTAAGTCCACCCTCGAGCACGGATGCATCTACCTGCTGTAGTTCCAGGTCGCCAATTTTGACCGAATCTAGTCTGATTTTATAGACTGTCACAATACCATTCGCCGTGTTGGCACGACCTAACTGACCAGCTTTGTAGTTGAGACCAAGTCGTACTGCATCTGCCGCCGGAATGGCAATCAGGCTAGCGCCAGTGTCCACTAACATATTTAAGCTACTGCCACCGTTGATCTGGCCTTTAGCGGTGAAATGACCGAGAGAATCTGCCTGCAATACGACGTTATTACTGGTGCTGGCCGCCGCCCTGTGTACATACTGCCCGATCGCTAATACCTGGCGTTTGCCATTGACGTCAACCGTGGCAGTCTCATTATCCGCCGCAATTAATTTGATGCCATTGGTGATGGTACTGCCGACGGAATACGTTTTCGGTTGATTACCTTCTACCACCAGCACGGCTTTACCTGGGAACAAACCAACTACGCCAATTTCCGCTGCCAATGCTGATGATAGTGCGCAGCACAACAGTGGTAAGCAGAGCAAACGCGAGGGAATTTTCATAAGTGGTTTGCAGCTAAAAATTGATCGTAAAAGCAAAGGGGAGCAGCGAGTTTAAAGCAGTTCCTGAAAACTATATTTAAAACTCATTGCTAATAATTAATCGCGGAAGTTATTAAATTCCAGCGGCAAATCTTTAATATCCTTACGCAGCAAGGCCATCGCTTCTTGTAAATCATCACGCTTGGCACCAGTGACCCGTACTGCATCCCCCTGGATTGTCGCTTGTACTTTGAGCTTACTTTCTTTGAGTGCCTTAACGATTTTTTTTGCATCCTCTGTCTCAATGCCATTTTTAACTTTGATGACTTGTTTGACTTTGTCGCCGCCAATTTTATCGATCTTACCCATGTCAAGGAAGCGCACATCGACTTTACGTTTGCCTAAAGTTTGCGTTACTTCAATCATGATTTGTTCAAGATGGAAATCAGAGTCGCCAAAAATAATGATTTCGCGTTCTTTGTCTTTCAGTTCGATTTTGGCGCTAGTGCCTTTAAGGTCGAAGCGGTTAGTGATGACTTTGTTCGATTGCGTCACCGCATTCTTGACTTCTTCCATGTTGGCTTCAGAGACGGTATCAAATGAGGGCATGATGCTTCCTTAGTGAAAAAATTAACGTGCATCATTTTAGCAAATGCAGGCAGGTACGACAGGCCAAAGGCTATAATTCTGCGCTTATGGCAAACAAACTTCCTCTTCAACACGATTATCCGCTGCAAAAGCTCAATACCTTCGGGATTGCAGCTAAGGCCAGGTCTTTTTTGCAACTTCAAACGCGCGAACAATTGCTTAGCTTGCATGCAGATCATACTTTGTCTGCTTTACCACGTCTGATTTTGGGCGGTGGTAGCAATCTCGTACTATCCGATCAGCTTGATGCACTGGTAATACAAATGAGCTTGATGGGAAAGCACAAGTTAGCAGAGGATGCTGAGTATGTGTACTTACAAGCCGAAGCTGGCGAGAACTGGCACGCGTTTGTTCTGTGGACATTGGCAGAAGGTTATGGTGGTTTAGAAAATCTCTCGTTAATTCCAGGTACGGTAGGCGCTGCACCGATTCAGAATATCGGTGCTTATGGTGTAGAAATGCAGGATTATTTTTATAGTCTGAGTGCGTTTGATTTTGTCACTGGTGAGACTGTTGTGCTGGATAAAGAGGCATGTAAATTTGCTTATAGAGATAGCATTTTTAAGCATCAATATAAAGACCGACTGCTGATTCTGGATGTCACGTTTGCGTTACCAAAACAATGGCAAGCACATATCAACTATGCCGACGTAGCGAAGTTTTTAACTGATCAACATATTCATGCGCCGCTAGCCGTGGATATTAGCAACGCCATTATCGCTATTCGCCAAAATAAATTACCTGACCCTGCAGTGATCGGGAATGCAGGTAGTTTTTTTAAAAACCCGATTGTGAGCGCGGATCTGCGTAAGCGCTTATTACAAAGCTACACAGACTTGGTCAGTTACGCGCAGCCGGATGGGCAATTTAAATTAGCTGCGGGTTGGCTGATCGAACAGGCTGGTTGGAAAGGGCGATCACTGGGGCGAGCCGGGGTGTATGAGAAACAAGCTTTGGTATTGGTCAATCGCGGCGGCGCTACAGGGGAGGATGTGCGTCAATTAGCGAAGCAAATTCAACATGATGTCGCGTTAAAATTTGGTGTTGATCTTGAGATTGAGCCCGTGTTTGCCTAGCTGAGTTCATGTGACCTAGGTTCACGATCTGTTCTTACAAATTTCATATGTTACGGACAGTTTGCGCTCTGTCCTTAAAATATACTACTGGGGTGTATTTTTAATCGTCCAGAGAAAGTCTGGACATTAGCATATGTTTCTTCCTATACTCCCCCATTTATTCTATTAATCGTTTACTCAAAGTGACAAACGTAATCCAATGTCTCGATCACTTCAATTGCAAAGCTGGAGTTGCCGGGTACGCTGAATTCTTGTCCGCCCTGATACTCGTTCCACTGATCTTCGCCCGCTAAGCGGATGCGGCATTTGCCAGCGGTGACTTCCATTAATTCTGGTGCGCCTGTGTTAAACACCAGACTGGATGGGAAGATAACGCCTATCGTTTTTTTGCTGCCATCGGCGAATAAAACGGTATGTGAAACGCATCTGCCGTCGAAATAGATATTCGCTTTTTTAACGACACTGACTTGATCGAATTGAGTTGTCATGGCTGTGACCTATAAGTGCTAAGAGTTATTTGAAGATAAATTCAGTGGAAAGCCCTAAAAAAACAGCCCGTATAGAAATCACGAGCTGTTAAATTTGCGGGTTTTAAAAAGGCTTTTATTGACCGCGTTTTGCGCGCGCATTCGCGGCGATCCGCATACGTAATGCATTGAGTTTGATAAATCCACCTGCATCTGCCTGATTGTAGGCGCCGCCATCTTCATCAAAAGTCGCAATATTCATGTCGAACAGAGAATCTGTTTTGGAGTCGCGTGACACGGTGATCACGTTGCCTTTATACAGCTTCAGGCGTACCCAGCCATTGACTGTTTGCTGTGTGTGATCGATCAGTGTTTGTAGTGCGACGCGCTCTGGCGCCCACCAGTAACCGTTGTAGATCATGCTGGCGTAACGTGGCATCAGATCATCTTTTAGATGTGCGACTTCACGATCTAATGTGATGGATTCAATTGCACGATGTGCGCGCAACATAATGGTACCGCCTGGTGTTTCGTAGCAGCCACGTGATTTCATGCCGACATAACGGTTTTCTACCAAGTCCAGACGGCCAATGCCGTGCTTGCCACCCAAGCGGTTTAACTCGGTTAATACAGTTGCTGGTGACATACGCACGCCATTGAGTGCGACGATATCGCCATGCTCAAATTCAATATCCAGATACTCGGCCTGGTCGGGAGCCGCTTCTGGGCTGACAGTCCAGCGCCACATACTTTCTTCTGCTTCGGCACTAGGGTTTTCCAGATGGCGACCTTCAAAACTGATGTGCAGCAGGTTGGCATCCATGGAGTAGGGCGCGCCGCCATTCTTATGTTTTTGATCGATTTCAATGCCGGCATCTTCCGCATATTTCATCAATTTTTCACGCGATAATAAATCCCATTCACGCCATGGCGCGATGATTTTTACGCCCGGCATCAACGCGTATGCACCTAGTTCAAAGCGTACCTGATCATTGCCTTTGCCGGTCGCGCCGTGTGAGATCGCATCGGCACCTGTTGCCTTGGCAATATCAATCAGGCGTTTAGCAATTAAGGGGCGGGCGATGGATGTACCCAGCAAGTATTCACCTTCATAAATCGTGTTGGCGCGAAACATCGGGAAAACGAAATCACGTACGAATTCTTCACGGACATCATCGATATAAATATTCTCAGGCTTGATGCCAAATTTGATCGCTTTTTGACGCGCTGGTTCCAGCTCTTCACCTTGACCAAGATCGGCAGTAAAGGTGATGACTTCGCATTGATAATTATCTTGCAGCCATTTCAGAATGACTGAGGTATCCAGGCCGCCGGAATAGGCCAACACTACTTTTTTGATATCGCTCATGATGTGCTCTCTGTGTACTTTATTACGATGTTGAATTTGACTAACTTTACTTGCTTCAATTTTTAAAAATTCAGTGAGGTTTAACTGATCTTCATGTCGGCTGGGCGATTAGACTGCCTCGGCAATTGTTCCAACGACCAGATATTCCAGCAAGGCTTTTTGTATATGCAGACGATTTTCTGCTTCATCCCAGACGACTGATTGTGGGCCGTCGATGACACCTGCTGAGACTTCTTCACCACGATGTGCCGGCAGACAATGCATGAATAAGGCATCAGGTTTGGCGCGAGCCATTTTGGCTTCGTCTACGATCCAGCCATCAAATGCTTTCAGGCGTGCCTGATTTTCTTCTTCGTAACCCATGCTAGTCCACACATCGGTGTTGACCAGATCAACGCCTTCGCAAGCATCTGATGGAGGATCAAATAAAGTATAAAACTGACTATCCACTGTGACTTGCGCCAAATCCAGTTCATACCCTTTTGGGGTGGAAATATTAAGATGGAAATCGAAAATCTCTGCTGCTTGCAACCATGAGTACAACATGTTGTTGGCGTCGCCTATCCACGCTACAGTTTTGCCTTCAATAGAGCCGCGATGTTCGATGTAGGTAAATACATCAGCAAATACCTGGCAGGGATGATGTTGATTGGTCAGTCCATTGATGACAGGTACGCGCGAATTGGCTGCAAAGCGCTCTATCATTTCTTGTTCAAAGGTGCGGATCATAATGATGTCGCACATACGTGACATGACTTGACCAGCATCCTCGACCGGTTCGCCACGACCGAGTTGGCTGTCACGCGTATTAAGATAAATCGCAGCGCCGCCAAGCTGGTGCATGCCAGCTTCAAACGATAAACGGGTACGCGTAGAATTTTTCTCAAACACCATGACTAAGGTGCGATCTAGCAAGGGATGATAAGGGTCATAGAGCTTAAACTTGCGCTTAATAATGCGCGCGCGCTCCATCACATAATTGAATTCAGCCAGTGTGAAATCAGAGAACTGCAGGAAATGTTTGATAGCCATAAATGAAATCGGCGGCAAGAGGAAATTCTGCCGCCGCTTGTTATAACTGCTTCATTATAAGGGATTTAGTTATCTAAGCCATATAAATTGTGGAAAATGCTTCTTTGTTTCAACTTTCTAGTTGAATAGGGCTAACACAAAAATCGCCCTGGCTGCGCTGCGGCATCCTGTCTGCCCTAAAGTACGGTCGTCGTCACCAGGCCTTGTCGGGACAATTTTGCGCAAGTCCTGATGTATTGATTTTTGATTGAGCCGGTGATGAATGTAGACGCACTAAAAAATTGAATCAGGCAAATAAGTCTTAAGTGAATCAAAGTGATTCGTCGCGCGTTAGGGTTCGTGATTTTTTCGATACTCTAATTGCAATTTGTTTCCGTGTGGAATCGTCTGCTCACCTGTGTTTTGTAAATTTGTGTCACAACGAAGACTATTTTGATGATTTCAGGTAATTCTTCTAAGAAATTTGTAATTAAAGAGTGCATCAAATTTATAATCCAAGCTTCATCTCATTCATTAAAAAGGATCAATTATGAGCGCACTTCTTGCTGGTTTAACTGTGTTGATTATTGGTGACAGCCACATGTCCACACCGGATTATCTGATCACCACTTTGCACGACGATTTAATGAGCAAAGGTGCGGTCGTATATTCGTATGGTGCCTGCGGTGTAGCTGCCGGTGAGTGGATGGTTAAAACTCAGTCCTCATGCGGTGGTGCTGTACGTATTAAAGACGGTCCGGTCGAAGTTAAAACTGGTCCTGACGCTGCGACACGTCCTTTCAATGAATTGATTAAAACCTACAAGCCTAATCTAGTTGTTGTTGTCAATGCTGACACGATGGCAGCTTACACCCAGCCAGAATTACCAAAAACCTGGATCTGGCAGCAAGTATCTCGCTTGACCAAGGGGATCAAAAATAATGGTGTTAGTTGCGTTTGGGTAGGTCCAGCCTGGGGTACCGAAGGCGGCCCATTTAACAAGACTTATGCCCGCGCTAAAGAGATGTCGACCTATCTTGCTGATATCGTCGCACCATGTACTTATATCGATTCTCAAAAAATGTCCAAGCAAGGTGAATGGAGCACGATCGATGGTCAGCATTTCACGACTTCGGGCTACCAATCCTGGGGTGCTGCGATTGGTAATGCGATTGCTGCCCCAGCTGTGTTGGCAACCATCAAGCATTAATTAGTTGTTAGCGGTGAATACTGTTGACGATTGCCTTGTAAAAGGGCAACCGTCGGAACTGCGCTTACACACTAATCCTGACTATGAATTCGTAGGTAATTCGTTTTCTTTACTTTGCCCAATATTATGAAAAAACTTTTCGTCGCATGCATTTCCACGCTCGCAACGCTGGCTGCCATCAATCCACTTGCGGCCTATGCCGACACGCAACTGTATGAAACCGGCCCCAGTGAAGATTCATCCTTTGTGCGTTTTTTGAATGCAAGTGACGATAAAGCCAGCGTAGTCAATGGCGCGGCCAAAATTGCCTTGGGCAATCAGGGTGATGCACGTGTTTCCCGTTTTTATCCTGTCAAAGCGGGCAGTAAATTAACTGCGACGGTACAAATCGGTAGTCACAAAGTACCGGTGGAAGTTACTGCTAAACCTGGTGAGTTCATTACGATTGCGGTGGTGGGTAAAGATGCATCCGCCAAGAGCGTGATCGTCAGAGAATCACCAACAGATTTCAACGCAATGCGCTCGTCCTTATCGTTGTCTAATCTGGATGAAAAATGCGCTAGCGCTGCCTTATCTGGCGGCGCTAAAAATACAGCAATTTTAGAAGCGGTTAAACCAGCGACTGTACAACGTCGTTTAATTAATCCTGTAAAACTCTCAGTACAGGCCAGTTGCGATGGCAAGTCCGTCGGCACAGCGCTAGACATGTCACAACTGCAGGCTGGCGAGCGATACAGCGTATTTGTACTGCCGCTCAAAGTAGGACGAATAGCGTTTTTTGTACGCGATAATAACTCTTAAGCGAAAGCAGTTATGGTATTCGCGTCCCTTGAGTTTTTAACTATCTTCCTACCTATTTTCTTTGCGTTTTATTTAATTACACCACAGCGTTTTCGCAACCACACCTTGTTGGTCGGTAGCTGGTTATTTTATGCCTGGTGGACACCTAAATTTTTGTTGTTGATCATTGCCTTGACCGTTCTCGCGTGGGGCGCCGCAATCTTGATCGACAAAGCTCAGAATGAACGCGTTAAGACCAGAATCATGGCGGCCACCATCGTCCTCAATCTGGCATCTTTGGTCTGGTATAAATATACCAATATGGTGGTGCAATCCCTGAATACTTTTTTTACCGGACATGACTTGCCCGCCATTCCGTGGGTCAACGTGATGTTGCCGATTGGCTTGTCATTCACGGTATTGCATGCGATTTCTTATGTGGTCGATGTCCGTCGTAAGACTGTTCCGGCGCAGTACAGCATCATTTCTTTTAGTGCGTACATGGCGATGTTTGGCCATCTGATTGCAGGGCCGATAGTGCGTTATAAAGTCATCGACAAAGAGCTGCGTGAGCGGGTTTTTTCCTCGGAAGAGTTTGCTGCTGGCGTGCGTCGTTTTATGGTCGGCTTTTCGATGAAAGTGTTAATTGCCGATACCTTGTCGCCGTTTGTATCAATCGCTTTTGGCTTGCATCAACCGTCCTTTATGGATGCCTGGGCCGGCTGCGCTGCTTATACCTTGCAACTCTATTTTGATTTTGCCGGCTACAGTGCGATGGCGATTGGTTTAGGCTTGATGCTCGGTTTCCGTTTTCAGGAAAATTTCAATAATCCTTATCTGGCAGTATCAATCCAAGATTTTTGGCGACGCTGGCATATGACGTTGTCGTCATGGCTACGTGACTATTTATATATAGCTCTGGGTGGCAATCGCGGTGGCGCAATCCGCACCTATGTCAACCTGATGTTGACGATGGCGATTGGCGGCTTGTGGCATGGTGGCGATAACTGGAATTTTCTGATCTGGGGGATTATTCAAGGTTCTGCATTGTGTTGTGACCGCGCGTTTACGATGCGTGGTTATTCCATGCCCAATGCCGCGTCACGCACTTTGACCTTGTTGGTGGTGATGCTGGCTTGGACGGTGTTTCGCTCTAGCAGTTTTGATGCCGCCCTAGGCATGCTGGCTGGACAAATCGGAGCCAATGGCTTTGCCATGGGTGATGCGATCAGATTAGCTTTGCGACCCAGCTTGCTACTGATTTTTGCGATTGGTTTGTTGTGCGTGATTTATCCCGCCAGCAGTTTTGCCAAGCGCGGCGGTTTAGCTACTGTGGGTTGGAGTGGTGTGTGGCGCGCAGTCTGGCCGATACTCACTTTTGTCTATGGCGTCATTGTGTTGGCCGGGCAAAAAGCCATTCCTTTTCTGTACTTCCAGTTTTAAGGAATATCACCATGAGCGAACTTACTCCAAATACATCAAAAACCAGCCGTGCCAACATTATCGGCTTCTTACCAGCAATCGCATTTGTGATTGTATTGGTCGCTGGTTTTGGCGTGACGATTGCCTCTTTGCGGGATGTGCCTGAAAACGCATGGACAGGCATTACCGAGCCACAGCAATTATTCGGTGGCGAATCTACCCGTCGGTTTTCAGCGCAGTTGAACGAGCATTTTTTACTCAGTAAGCCATTCAGCCAAATTGAGCGCGCTGTTACCTGGACCATCGCCGGTGATACTGGTACGGCAGTCAGCACTGGTTGCAAAGACTGGTTTTTTCTTAGTGATGAATTAGAAACTTTCCCGGATCCTGATCATTCCGCAATAGCTCGTGCCAATATTGTCAAAGCTTTGGCGAAAAATCTGGCTGGGCGCGGCATACAATTAGTGATCGCCGTTGTGCCAGACAAGTCACGCATAGAGCAAGCGCATTTGTGCGGTTTGCACAGACCCGCCAGTTTTGCAGGACGCATCGATAACTGGGTCGCCTTACTCAAACAATCAAAAATTAATACGATTAATCTGGAGCCAGTGTTGGCCGCTACTCCCGGTGAGCGTTATTACCGTACTGATTCGCACTGGAATGAAAACGGCGCAAATGCCGCTGCTGCCGCTATCGCAAGTTATTTGCAAGCAGAAAAAATGCAAGTGATGCCAGCTGTAGCTCCTGACAAGGCAGCATTACACAGTACAACAATAGCGCGAGATGGTGATTTGTTACGGGTATCCAATCTGCAAGGCTTACCTGCTATTTTGCGCCCGAAGCCGGAACAGACCCAGTTGACGACGATTGTTGCCAGCGCTACACCAGACTCTGGTGCAAGCTCCAATAGCAGCTCCAATACCAGCTCCGATATCAACTCCAACACCAGCGATGATTTGTTCGGTGATACCGGTTTGCCGACAGTTGCCTTGATCGGTACCTCATTCTCCAGAAATGCGAATTTCGTTCCATTTTTAGGTCATTATCTAGGTGCACCCGTCGCTAGTTTTGCAAAAGAAGGAGGTAATTTCGAAGGATCTGCTCTTGCCTACTTAGGCGGGAAAACTTTCCAGCAAAGTCCTCCAAAAGTCGTCTTATGGGAAGTGCCCGAGCGCATGCTACAAAAGCCTTTGAGTGCAGCCGAAAAACAATGGCTCGATTACCAGAAGTAAATGAAATAGTGCAAAAATTTTTTAGAAGTTCCCACTAAAGTCCAATAAAAATGCGGCTACTGGCGTGAAATCATGCCAGTAGCCGCATTTTTATTGGACGTCTGAAAGAGGATTTCAAAAAACATACTCGGACGTATCGCGTCGCTTTATCGTAAATTCCTAAAGACTCGCAATGTCGAGGTATTACTGTGTCGGCATTACCATCTCCGCATGTCTTTAGCCGCGATCCGCCGGCGTCGGTGAATCAAACAACGGCTCGGAATTTCATCTATTCAAATAATCAACCCAAAAAACAGCTAATAAATACATAAATTATTCGTTTTACTGGTATTTAATCGACTGCTAAAGTGAAGCCATATTCCAATTAGATCCAATCCGATCTAGATAGACCCAAGAAGATGGACATGACTTCGACAGCCGCTTTCAGACAGACCAACGATATAAAGACGGATACAGAATCTGGTTCCGGCTTTGCCACTAATTCAGCCAGCTTTAGTTCAAACTTATTGAGTTCAAATGCATTTCGTTTAAATAGGTTTTTCACGAAAATACCCCATTATTTGCCTGGCATCGCATTGTCGCTTTTGATCGCCAGTATTGCGATAGCGATGGGCAAAATCACCCTCCTGCAAGCCAACGGTATTGGCGCGCTGACGCTGGCGATTGTGCTGGGTATACTGGTTGGTAATACGATTTATCCACGTATCGTCGTGGCTAGCGGTGCTGGTGTCACTTTCACTAAACAGAATTTACTCCGGCTCGGGATTATTTTGTATGGCTTGCGGCTGACGTTTAAAGACATTACCCGGGTCGGTATCAGCGGAGTTGTGATTGATGCTGCGGTTTTGAGCAGCACTTTTTGCCTCGCCTGGTTTCTCGGTACTAAGGTCTTTAAGCTTGATCAAAAAACTGCCATGCTGATTGGCGCCGGTAGTTCTATCTGTGGCGCTACGGCAGTGATGGCGGCGGAGCCTGTAATCAAAGGCAAGGCAGACCAAGTGACGGTCGCTGTATCAACTGTGGTGGTCTTCGGCACTGTAGCAATCTTCCTATATCCAGCGCTGTATCACCTGAATACACAACTGCATTGGTTGAATGTCAGCCCAACTGCGTATGGTATTTTTACTGGCTCCACCGTACACGAGGTTGCCCAAGTCGTTGCCGCAGCCCATGCGATTAGTGAAGATGCTGCAAACACTGCTGTGATCGCCAAGATGGTCAGAGTGATGATGCTGGCACCGTTTTTAATCATCTTGTCGGCGTATCTATCCCGTAGCAAATCCGCATCGCATGACAACGATCTTGCCGATCAAATGATCAGCAACAAGCCAGGCAAGATCGTCGTTCCTTGGTTCGCACTGATCTTCGTTGTTGTCGCTGGCATAAACTCTTTAGCTTTTTTACCGCATCCTGTCGTATCCGCCGCAATTGATGTTGATACTGTGATCTTAGCCATGGCGATGGCCGCATTAGGTTTGACCACACATGTTTCCGCGATTCGTAAAGCTGGCGTCAAACCTTTATTGCTTGCCGCTGTGTTGTTCCTTTGGTTGACGATAGGCGGGCTGGGGATTAACTGCGTTGTCAGTATGTTTTTATAGAGAGTTTCATATACTCCCCATTATTTTTATAGAAAATAGCTTATTGCCCAAAGAATGTATGGACAGTCAATATATACATGGATGGAGTATATGGAACTGCTTAAGTGAATAGTCTGGCGAATTAATGCACCAGCCAGCGTCGTAGAGCAAAGCTAAGCCAGTCGACCATTGCTACTAACATCAGCATTGCAATGATCACTGTGGCAGCGCTTTGCATTTGGAATAAGGATAAAAAATACTTCAGCATTTGCCCCAAGCCTCCAGCGCCGACTACGCCCAAAATGGCGGCAGCGCGGATATTGTTTTCCCAGCGGTATAAGGTGTATGACAGCATTTGCGGCAAGGCTTGCGGTAGCTTGGCATACAAAAATGCGTTGATCGCGGTGGCGCCGTTGATGCGTAAAGTGGATTCTGCATGCGGCGACGTATTTTCTAAACTCTCTGCAAATAATCGTCCCAGCACGCCGGTGGTATGTGCGGCCAAGGCAATCGTACCGGCGAATGGTCCTAGACCTGCGGCGATTAGCATGATGGATGCCCACACCAGTTCCGGTATGGCACGGGCGACATTCAGAAACAAGCGGGTCGTGCTCATGGCAATGATCCCAAAGCGTCCGCTGGCGGGTAGCGCCAGTAGCAATCCTAAGATTGCCGCAATCAAGGTGCCTAAAGCCGACATCGCCAAGGTCTCAAACGTGGCAATGCCCACTTTGTGTAGCATGCCGGTGGAGAGATCAGGCGGTGCAAATCCTTGTAGAAATTCGATTGTTTTGCTACCAGCGTCTGCGGTGAATAATTCATTCCATTTGGACGGCAAGCTGATAAAACTGGCAATCACCAGCGCCAACAAAAGTAATAATGTGATGGCGGTGACAGGGCGCATCATCGGTGGTACTTTGGGTAAATTGACTGCTGACTTGGCCGCATTCATATTTACAAGCGCATTCACATCCAGATCAGGGTGACTCATGTCGCCAGTCCTTTTCTGAATAATTTACTGACACCATCGGCGATCGCGACCAGCACCACAAACACCAGCAACATGGTCGACACTTCTGCGCCAGATAACATTTTGAGCGACTCATCCATGCGCTGCCCTAAGCCACCCGCGCCTACAAAACCCATCACGACCGAGCCTCGGATCGCACATTCCCATCGATAAATCGTGTACGAAGTCAGCTCTGCCGCAGCGTTGGGCAAAGCGCCATAGAAGAAGGCGGTGAGCCGGCTGCACCCATTTTGCAGCAAGGTATCGGTTGCCAGCGGATCGCTGGTTTCTAAAATTTCTGCATACACTTTTCCTAGCATGCCCGCATAGGTGAGGGCAATTGCCAGCACACCCGCGGTCGGTCCCAAGCCGACGATGCGGACAAATAACAAGGCCCACACCAGCTCCGGCACACTCCGCAACAGCACGAGTAGCCAGCGTATGGTCTGGCGGACAAGCATCGCAGGCCAGCTCATACGCCGCAGTCCTATGCGTGAGATGGATAGGTGCTCATTAATGATCAGTGTCAGAGGGATCGCTGCGATCATGGCGAGCGCCATACCCGCGCTTGCCATCGCGATTGTTTGCCAGGTTGCGGTTGCGACGATAAACAAAAATTCTGTGGAATGCGCTGGCGGGAAAAACGCGATTAGAAAACGCCAGGTCGCATTCAGGCTTTGCGCGTCCATCAGTTCCCACGGTTTGAATTCCGTCATCACCAGCATCGGCCACAACAGAATCAGGCCGAGAACAAACAGAGTGATGCGACCACGCCAGGCGGGATCAGTTGTTATTGTGGAGCCAGATGGCGTGGAGGTCAGTGACATGCGCACGATTATTAAAAGCAGCGTTGATCAACGGCACAATTAGCCAGTGCATCAATGTCGGCTTGCATTGCATCTGACGGATTTGGATTGTCGACCATACTCGCCATATCGGGTTCAAGCAAATCAGCAGCCGCATTTTGATATAGCGCGGCGATCATCTCATCCGTTACATGCTCACTATCGAAAAAAACTTTACCGTCACGCAGACCGATAATCCGTTTGAAATACTGACGTGCCAATTCAACCTGATGCAGGCTGCATACCATCGTGGCTTGCCGTTGGATCGCTTCTTGTTGCAGAGTTTGCACTGTTTGGATTGCCAGTCTTGGATCAAGCGCAGACAGCGGCTCGTCAATCAACAGCAGTTTTGCATCAGACAAAATGAGCCGTGCTAAAGCGCAGCGCTGACGTTCTCCACCAGATAAGCGGTCCACGCGTGCATACAATTTATCTTGCAAATCAAACCGTGATAAAGCCTGCCAGGCAGCGAGCGGGTCTGTTGGTTTGAGCAGACTACGCAAGGATTTCCAGAGCGACCATTGCGGCAGACGACCCGCCAGCACGCTGGTAATCACGCGTTGTCTTGCCGGTAGTGGCGGTGTCTGCGGCGCTAAAAAAAGTTGGCTACGTAAGTTGTGTCGCGCGCGATGTGACAAGGTCCACGGCTGTTGACCTAGCAATTGAATCTGACCCAACTCAGGTCGCAAGGCGCAAGCCAGGGTGTGCAGCAAAGTCGTTTTACCCGCACCAGATGGGCCGATAATTGCGACTTGCTCGCCTTGCTTTAGACGCAGAGTCAGATTGTCCAAGGCCCATTCTGACGCGCCAGCATTTTTTCCAGAGCTGTTGTTTGAAGCAGGATGGCGCACATGCACGCCATCCAACTGCACACTAGCTGAGCTTGCAATTGAGTTGCTTACTGTTGAATCAGTTACGGAGGAGTCTGACATGCAAATTTATTTCAGCAAGCCAGCGTTATGCGCAGCAGCTTCGATCGCTTTGTAGTTATCTACTTTGGTCGGAATAAAACGAGTGGCACGTTGCAGATCTAAAATTTCTTTATCTTGCGGATTGGCTGGGTCTAAAGATAAAAATGCATCGCTGATTTTTTTGCGTAACTCTGCAGGCATATCGGCGCGTACCGACCAGTTGTAATCAAAATAGCCTGGTGTTGTGAAGAACACTCGCACTTGTTTGGTATCGACTTTGTTTTGTGAGACTAGTTTTTCCCAGACTGAAATGTTCAAGGCGCCAGCATCTACCTTGCCACCAGACACCGCAGCCACCGTTGCATCATGCGCGCCGGAAAACGCGATACGTTTTAAATCGGTATCAGGATTAATTTTAGCCGCTAGCAAATACGAACGCGGCATCAAATGACCAGAAGTAGAGGATTCTGAACCGAAGGTGAAGGTCTTGCCTTTCAAATCTTCTAGCTTGGTGATAGCGGGATTGGTGGTGATGAAAACGGATTTAAACTTTTCATCTTCTTCACGCTGTACCAGCGCAACGACCTGGCCTTTGCTACGGGCATTGGCTTGCACAAAGGTGAAACCGCCGAACCAGACCATATCTAGTTTGTTATTGATCAAACCCTCAACCGAGGCGGCGTAATCGGTCACGGGTGTGAATTCAACTTTCATGCCCAATTTCTTCTCCAGATATGCGCCCAGTGGTTTGAATTTGCGCTGCAACTCTGTCGGTGCCTCATCAGGGATCGCAGAGACCCGCAATACTTGCTGTGCCAATGTTAAGCCAGATGCGGATAATAAAGTCGCAGCGACAGCGGCATGGAACAAGCGGCGTGAGGGTGAAAAAGAAGATAAAAATCGCATGACGAATTTCCTTAAATAGAGTTGAAATAATAATACTGGTAACGGGTATATTTTTTTGTCCAGGTATTCATTGGACTATCAGCTATATTTGTAAAATAAATTGGGGAGTATATATAAATAGTTTACAAAGCGCGTAGAGCAACACAAGTGATGAACAACATGGAAGAGCAATAGCGAAGCGTAAAGTGACGCAAAAAAGAGCTGGAGAAATAGTAAGGTAATTACGTCTGCATAAAGCGGTATTACTCAATTCGCCTCAATTTTGCTCAATTTTATTCAATTTTATTCACTAAGCACTACACATCTTTAGTGTCGGTCAGAGCTGGATTTTGTTCGTGCTCTAATGCTAAATAATGGCTTTGATTACGACCACTTTGTTTGGCTTTATACAGCGCTGCATCGGCAGCTTCCAGCAAATTATGGAGTGAAATATCTTTATCACTCAAATACGTGCTGACGCCGATACTGATACTGATTTGCTGACAAATCCGGGATTTGATATGTGGAATGGCGATATCAAAAATCGCAGCACGGATTTTCTCCGCAAATTGCATCGCACCTTGTTCTGGCATATTCGGCATCATCAGAACGAATTCTTCACCGCCATAACGTGCCACGATATCGGTCGCACGCAAGAGCTGTGTCTTTAATGTTTTTGCGACTTTGATAAGCGCTTTGTCTCCTGCGATGTGGCCGTAAAAATCGTTGTACTCTTTAAAGAAATCAATATCCAACATAAAGATCGATAAGGGTAATTTTTGGCGACGAGAATGCGCCATCGCAATTGCAAAATGCTCGTCAAAAAAACGCCGGTTGTAGATGCCGGTAAGGCTGTCTGTACTAGCTTCTTTCTTCAATATCTCTGAGTGTGATCGCAACATTTTTTCGCGCTTGATGGAGGCGCTGGAGTCGGTGATCTGGATCAGGCAACAGCGTTCTTCATCATCAGAAAATAACGGTGTGATCGAAATAGATTGGTGCATACGTACACGGTCGTCACTCAGGTCGCTGGGATCATATAAGGCCAGCGGCGAGCGATGCAGAGCGTTCGATAAAACAACGGGCAAGCCGTAATTCAAGGTGTTGCGGAGCGAGGTTAAAAAAGCTGCACTAGGGCTTTCATTAAATACCTCAGCGAGTTTTTTTGTGATTGCCTGGTCGGTACTGACATCGCTGTGCTTGACCATCCAGTCATTCCACATCAACACTTGTTCATCGGCGTTGACAAGAATCAAGCCCATGTTAATCGTGTTAAAAATTTGGTCAGCTTTTTTTGCAAGAAGCTGCTGGGAACTGTTGACCGGTTCCCGTGCGGATTCAGTCATCAGATGTTACCTAAAAAACGGTCAATTTGATCAACGAGATTTTTTAATGATGCAGAACTCAGCAAGAAAACCAGGTGGCCTTCGGAATGGCGTTTTTCTATCGCCAGATCGATATGCAATACCAGAATATAAGGATGCTCCGTAGTCTGAGCAATGCGCTTAAACATATCCTCAGTCGAGGCAATCGCATAGTGTGGCAGCGAGCTGTTGAACGAGATATCGAGCATGTCTGCGACGGCAGATAAACACGCATTGAGTATGATGTTGCCCAGTTCGCACATGGCTTCTTGTTCAAACTCCGCCAGTTCTTCTATGCTCATTTGCGAGCCCATCATATCGCGCACGATTTCCAGCGCATGATCTTCTGTAAAGATCAACACCGCTTCAGCGTCAAATGGTCCTGTAAATTGCTGCGTCACTGCGCCAAAGCGATTGCCTGCAATCGCCATGATGGAGGCATCAATCTCGGTCGATTTTCTGACCTCGACTTTGGGCACGGATAACTTGACTTCATCGCCGACGATTTCGCTCAGGCTGGCTGCGGCTCTGCCGGCGCCGACATTAAATACTTCGCTAAGTGCGTCGAGATGAAGTTCAGTTAAAGTATTCATAAGGATTTAACTTAGCTGCCTAGAAAATGAGTCAGTGCGTTTGCGATCGATTTTTCTGTTACTGGCTTGGCGACAAAAACAGCGCCCAAAGCTTGTGCGCGGGTTTGTAAGGTTTCTTGAATATTGGCTGAAAAAATCACGATGCGCATGGAAGGATGTTGACCCAGAATTTTCTCTGCGGCGTCGGTACCTAACATGCCGGGCATGTTGACATCCATCGTACAAAAATCAGGTAATTCTTTATCCGCAGTGAGGATGGCCTCTTCACCCGTTGCTGCCTCGACAATAATCCAATCTGCATGCTTGGCCAGAATGTGGGCTTTGATCACCATACGGGATACTTTGCTGTCATCCACGATCAGTAATTTTTTTGTGATTGATGTCATGCTCATTACTTTCTTAACTTAAGTACTTATTTGTTTGTTTTTTGTTACAGGCATTTTACCCGAAGGGGCATGCGAAGTAACACCTGATTTGGCAACTTAAGAGACAATGTTTGTATTCTTTAACCTACGCCATAAGGTCGTTCTGCTAATCCCCAAATAATGTGCAACGGCTTCACGATTATTCTCAAAACGTTGCATGATTTTTTCTAAGGATACGCCGTTTAAATTTGCTTGTGATGACACTGACGCGGGTGCTTGCAATGCCATTAATGGCGTTGAATCCTCACTAAGACTTGTCAGGTAAGCTAAGTTTTGCATGCGGTTTGATGCAAGTGTTTGCAGGCTTTCTTGTGCATCTTCTTGTGGGTTTGCCAATGCTGGCTCAGCGATCTCATCGCTAATTCCATAGCCAATTCCATAGCTAATTTCAGATGCAAGCTCAGGTGCGACCTTCATCAACAGACTTGGTGTTAGCGCTTGTAAAGGTTCAGCCGCTAAAAACAAGGCAAGTCTTTCCATCATATTGCGCAGTTCTCTGACATTGCCCGGCCAGTCATAGCGCGCCAACAACTTGCTGCAAGCCAATATTTCTGCATGCAGATTCGCATGTGGTCGGTTGCCAAGGCTCGCCAGCGCATGTTTCAGACACCATTCTGCCAATGGCACCAGATCGCCCTTGCGTTCCCGTAATGTTGGCAATTGCAGACGCAATACTGCCAGACGATAAAACAAGTCTGAACGGAATCGCCCCTCTTTGATCCTGGCATCCAGATCGCAATGAGTGGCGCTGATAATGCGGACATCCACCGGAATAGGGCGTATGCCACCAACCCGGACCACTTCGCGCTCTTCCAAAACGCGCAGCAACCTGGTTTGCAGACTCAAAGGCATTTCGCCAATTTCATCCAGAAATAAAGTGCCGCGATGGGCTGCCTCAAATAAGCCGGCATGACCACCGCGTCGCGATCCGGTAAAAGCGCCGTCTTCGTAGCCAAACAATTCTGACTCTAATAAAGATTCTGCAATCGCACCGCAATTGACGGCGACAAAAGGGTGGCGTGCTCTGGGGCTTTCTTTATGCATCGCCTGTGCGGCGAGTTCTTTACCAGTGCCGGTTTCGCCTTGCAGTAAGACGGTTGCCGGGGAGCGGGCGAAAAGCATAATGGACTGGCGGGTTGCTTGCATTGCAGCAGACTCGCCGCGCAGATCAGTTAGATTGTGGCGTGCGCGCAAGGATTCTGCGGCGGGATGATGTCTGCCACGCGCTGATTCCAGCCGGGTCAGGCGGGCGATTTCTAAGGCGTCTTCAAATGATTGGCGGATAGACTCGGCCGAGTACATAAAGATGCCGGTTAATCCCGCTTCTTGCGCCAAATCCGTGATCAGACCCGCGCCGACGATGGCTTTGATGCCATTTGCCTTCAGTTCGCTGATTTGCGCCCGAGCATCTTCTTCGGTGACATAAGTGCGTTGTTCCAGCTTAAAACCAAAGGTGTTTTTAAATTCGACCAGCTCTGGCATCGTCTCTTGGTAGGTAATCAAGCCGATCTCGGCAGAAACTTTGCGGGCACGCGCCAAGGCTTGCATGACATCAAAGCCACTGGCTTTGGCAATCACGACCGGAACCGGCAGACGGTTTTTGAGATAGGCGCCGTTTGATCCGGCGGCGATCACTGCGTCGCAGCGCTCGGTTAGCAGGCGCTCACGGATATGTTGGGCGGCTTCCTCAAACCCAAGATGCAACGGTTCGATGATGGCACTGCCATCGTATTCGACCATGATGTCGCGGAACAAGTCGAACAGGCGCGAGATGGATACAGTCCAGATGACGGGTTTATCCCCGCTGTCGCGGGCTATCGGTGGGCGTGGGCGCATGTTGAGCCTAATTTTGTGGTGAGTGTTGCAGCGGGTGTTTCAATAAATGTTCCAATGGATGTTTCAAATGCAGTTTCAAAGGATGTTTCATTTTACTTCTAATGTTTCAAATGAAACGCCTTTGTGAAACAAATTAATCTATGGCAGGGATTTTCAATTCGATCATTTAATTTTAAGTCGTTGATTTGTATGGGGCTTGATAAAAATCACGCATGAACTATTGTGACTGGCATGTTGATTGCAATAGCTGGACTAGCAAAACTGCATTCGTAAAACCGCACTGGCAAGGCGAACCAATAAACGAACAGTCAAAACCATTCCGTACAATTTTGAAAGGTCACATCATGAGTCAACTCTCCGCAGGAGCCCGTTTCCGCAAGGCGATGCAAGAAGAATCACCGCTGCAAGTAGTCGGCGCGATCAATGCTAACCATGCTTTGTTAGCCAAGCGCGCAGGTTTTAAGGCAATTTATTTATCTGGTGGCGGTGTCGCTGCTGGTTCGCTGGGTTTGCCAGATTTGGGCATCTCCAACTTGGACGACGTTTTGACGGATGTCCGCCGGATTACCGATGTCTGCGATCTGCCTTTGCTGGTGGACGTGGATACAGGTTTTGGCTCTTCAGCTTTTAACGTTGCGCGCACAGTCAAGTCGATGATTAAGTTTGGCGCTGCAGCGATGCATATCGAAGATCAGGTCGGCGCCAAGCGTTGTGGTCATCGTCCTAATAAAGAAATCGTCAGCAAGCAAGAGATGGTAGACCGCATCAAAGCAGCAGTCGATGCGCGTACTGATGAGAGTTTTGTCATCATGGCGCGTACTGATGCGTTGGCAGTGGAAGGGCTGGAAGCTGCGATGGAACGTGCCATTGCCTGCGTAGAAGCGGGTGCAGACATGATCTTCCCAGAGGCAATTACTGAGCTGGCGATGTACAAGCAATTTGCCGCGGCAGTCAAAGTGCCGGTCTTGGCGAACATCACAGAATTTGGTTCTACACCGTTGTACACAGTGGAAGAATTAGCCGCTGCCGATGTGGGTTTGGTGCTATACCCGTTGTCCGCTTTCCGCGCGATGAATAAGGCAGCCGAAAATGTCTACACTGCGATCCGCCGCGACGGCACACAAAAAAATGTGGTCGATACCATGCAGACTCGTATGGAATTGTATGAGCGTATTAACTACTATGATTTTGAGCAAAAGCTGGATGCCTTGTTTATGCAGCAAAAAGCAAAATAAGTTGTGCTTAATTTTTTGTATATGCCTGTAAATCCAAGCCAAGAACTAAGCGATTAATTGTATTAAAACAATATACTCCCCATTATTTTTTGATAAATAGGCTAATTGTCCATAGAATCATTGGACAGTCTAGTTATACTAATTGGGAGTATATTCATATTTAACTATGGAGAACACGATGACTGAAGCCGTTCCTTTCAAACCAAAAAAATCCGTTGCCTTATCTGGTGTTGCTGCCGGTAACACTGCGCTATGCAGCGTCGGCAAAACTGGTAACGATTTGCACTATCGCGGCTACGACATTCTGGACGTTGCAGATGCCTGCGAGTTTGAAGAAATCGCGCATCTACTGGTGCACGGCAAATTGCCTAACATCGCTGAACTTAAAGCCTATAAAAACAAGCTGAAATCCTTGCGCGGTTTGCCCGCTAATATGAAAGCGGCGCTGGAGGCTTTGCCAGCGTCCGCCCATCCTATGGATGTCATGCGCACGGGTGTCTCGGTTTTAGGTTGTACCTTGCCAGAAAAAGATGATCACAATACGCCAGGCGCGCGTGATATCGCCGACCAGTTAATGGCATCTCTTGGCTCCATGCTGCTTTACTGGTACCACTTCAGCCATAACGGTAAACGGATTGATGTCGAGACTGACGATGATTCTATCGGTGGCCATTTCTTGCATCTGTTGCACGGTAAAAAGCCAAGCGCATCATGGGAAAAAGCGATGCATACTTCCCTGATTTTGTATGCAGAGCACGAGTTCAACGCGTCCACATTTACTTGCCGCGTGATCGCTGGCACGGGTTCTGATATTCATTCCGCCATCACCGGCGGCATTGGTGCTTTGCGCGGACCAAAACACGGCGGTGCTAATGAAGTTGCGTTTGAAATTCAGAAGCGTTACGACAATCCGGATGAAGCAGAAGCGGACATCAAAAAGCGGGTAGAAAATAAAGAAGTGGTGATTGGTTTTGGACATCCGGTCTACACCGTGTCTGATCCACGTAACAAGGTCATCAAAGAAGTTGCACGTCAGTTGTCGGTCGAGGCAGGCTCTACCAAAATGTTTGATATTGCAGAGCGCTTAGAAACCGTGATGTGGGACATCAAAAAAATGTTCCCGAATCTGGATTGGTTCTCTGCCGTGTCGTATCACATGATGGGCGTGCCGACCGCTATGTTCACACCGTTGTTCGTCATTGCGCGCACTTCCGGTTGGGCAGCACACATCATTGAACAGCGTATCGACAACAAGATTATTCGTCCAAGCGCGAATTATGTTGGTCCTGAAGATTTGCAATTTGTGGCGCTGAAAGACCGTAAGTAAACTGCTTTTTTGCTAGCTAGCAAATGAGACTGCAAACAAGAAATTGTAGGGTGCGCTGTGCGCACCGCCTTATCTAATTCAGATGCAATCCAAATTAATTTGGATTGGTACATTTGGTTCCGCTAATGTGCTTGGTGCACATGGCGCATCCTACGAAATTTTTTGCTGCTGCGATTTAATTATTTTTGACTGACTGAATAATGAATACTCAATTCCGCAAACCCCTGCCAGGCACTGCGCTGGACTATTTTGATACCCGTGCAGCAGTCGACATGATTGCGCCTGGTGCGTACGACAAGCTACCTTATACCTCCCGTGTCCTTGCCGAGAATCTGGTACGTCGTTGCGATCCGGCGACACTGAGCGACTCGCTGAAACAATTCATTGAACGTAAGCGAAATCTGGATTTTCCGTGGTTCCCGGCACGTGTGGTGTGTCATGACATTCTCGGACAAACTGCATTGGTTGATCTGGCCGGTTTGCGTGATGCAATTGCGGACCAAGGTGGTGATCCGGCTAAGGTCAATCCTGTGGTGCCTGTACAGTTGATTGTCGATCATTCGCTGGCAGTGGAATGCGGTGGTTTCGATCCCGATGCGTTCAATAAAAATCGTGCGATTGAAGACCGTCGTAATGAAGATCGTTTCGACTTCATCAACTGGACTAAAAAAGCCTTTAAAAACGTCGAAGTGATCCCGCCGGGCAATGGCATCATGCATCAGATTAATCTGGAACGCATGTCACCGGTGATCCAGGTCAAGGACGGCGTGGCTTTCCCCGATACGCTAGTCGGTACTGATAGTCACACACCACACGTGGATGCCTTGGGTGTACTGGCAATCGGTGTTGGCGGTTTAGAAGCAGAAAACGTGATGTTAGGTCGTGCCTCGTGGATGCGTTTGCCAGATATTATCGGCGTAGAACTGTCTGGTCGTCCGCAGCCCAACATTACTGCGACCGACGTTGTGCTAGCCATGACAGAGTTTTTGCGTAAACAAAAAGTGGTTGGCGCGTATCTCGAATTTTATGGCGAAGGCGCTGCTGCATTAACTCTTGGCGACCGTGCAACGATTTCCAATATGGCACCGGAATATGGCGCGACCGCAGCGATGTTTTCTATCGACCAACAAACTATCGACTATCTGAAATTGACTGGCCGTGAAGATGAGCAAGTCAAACTGGTGGAGACGTATGCCAAGCACACCGGCTTGTGGGCAGATAGCTTGAAGACAGCTGAGTATGAGCGGGTACTGAAATTTGATCTGTCTTCCGTAGTACGTAATATGGCTGGCCCTTCCAATCCGCATGCACGTGTTGCCACTGCTGATCTGGCAAGCAAAGGTATCGCAGGTAAATGGGATGATGTACCAGGTCAGATGCCGGATGGCGCAGTCATCATCGCCGCAATTACTAGCTGCACCAATACTAGCAACCCACGTAACGTGATCGCAGCTGCTTTGCTGGCGCGGAATGCCAACAAGCTTGGATTGACGCGTAAGCCTTGGGTCAAATCTTCGCTCGCACCGGGGTCCAAAGCAGTGACTTTGTATCTGGAAGAAGCAGGCTTGATGGGTGACTTGGAGAAGCTCGGTTTTGGTGTTGTGGCCTATGCCTGTACCTCCTGCAACGGCATGTCCGGCGCGTTGGATCCGGTCATTCAGCAAGAGATTATTGATCGCGATTTATATGCGACTGCAGTATTGTCGGGCAATCGTAATTTTGATGGACGTATCCATCCATATGCAAAGCAAGCCTTCCTTGCCTCGCCACCCTTAGTCGTCGCTTATGCAATTGCTGGCACAGTACGTTTTGATATTGAAAAAGATGTATTGACTGTGGTCGACGGTAAAGAAATTCGCCTGAAAGATATCTGGCCCACCGATGAAGAAATTGATTCCATCGTCAAGTCCAGCGTCAAGCCTGAGCAATTCCGTAAGGTCTATGATCCGATGTTTGCGATTCAGCTTGATGATGGTGAGAAGGTTAGTCCGCTGTACGACTGGCGTCCACAAACAACTTATATCCGTCGTCCGCCGTATTGGGAAGGCGCACTTGCCGCACCGCGCACGATGAAGGCGATGCGTGCATTGGCCGTGTTGGGGGACAACATTACGACAGATCATTTATCACCATCGAACGCCATTATGCTGGACAGCGCCGCTGGTGCTTATCTCGCAAAAATGGGTTTGCCGGAAGAAGACTTTAACTCTTATGCAACGCATCGCGGCGATCATCTGACAGCACAGCGCGCCACCTTTGCCAACCCGACATTGAAGAATGAAATGGTACTGGAAGACGGCAAGGTCAAAGCCGGATCACTGGCACGTATCGAACCAGAAGGCAAAGTCACCCGCATGTGGGAAGCGATAGAGACCTACATGGAGCGCAAGCAGCCATTGATCATCGTCGCAGGGGCAGATTATGGACAAGGTTCCTCACGTGACTGGGCGGCGAAAGGCGTGCGTCTGGCGGGTGTAGAAGCAATTGCGGCAGAAGGTTTTGAGCGTATTCATCGTACTAATCTGGTTGGGATGGGTGTATTGCCACTGGAATTTAAACCGGGTGTCAATCGCCTGACTTTGCAAATTGATGGCACTGAAACCTTCGATGTCATTGGTCAGCGTACACCTCGTGCCACCTTGACGTTGGTGATCAACCGTAAAAATGGCGAACGTGTCGAAGTGCCGATGACTTGTCGCCTGGATACAGCGGAAGAAGTATCTATTTACGAAGCGGGCGGTGTATTGCAGCGTTTTGCTCAGGACTTTCTAGAATCAACAAAGGCGATCTAAGAAGCTTAGGGTGTGCCATGCGCACCCTTCCGTATTAAATGTCGCAAAGATCAATAGGAATTAGCATGACCCACGTTCCACAAATCAAAATCCCCGCGACCTACATTCGCGGGGGAACCAGCAAGGGCGTTTTTTTTCGCTTGCAGGATTTGCCCGCAGTAGCGCAAGTCCCCGGTGCGGCACGCGATGCTTTGCTCTTACGCGTCATAGGTAGCCCCGATCCTTACGGCAAGCAAATTGACGGTATGGGCGGTGCGACATCGAGTACCAGCAAGACAGTCATCCTCTCCAAAAGTACCAAAGCGGATCACGATGTAGATTACCTGTTCGGTCAGCTCGCGATCGATAAAGCCTTTGTTGACTGGAGCGGCAACTGTGGCAATCTGTCTGCGGCGGTTGGTTCCTTTGCGATTAGTGCAGGATTGGTGGATGCGAACCGAGTTCCACAAAACGGTGTTGCCATTGTTCGCATCTGGCAAGCGAATATCGCCAAGACCATCATCGCGCATGTACCGATTACCGATGGTGAAGTACAAGAGACTGGTGATTTTGAACTTGACGGCGTGACCTTTCCGGCAGCAGAAGTACAACTAGAATTTATGGACCCTGCAGCGGATGAGGACGGCGCTGGTGGTTCTATGTTCCCGACCGGGAATCTGGTCGATGATCTGGATGTGCCTGGCGTTGGCATCCTCAAAGCGACGATGATCAATGCCGGTATTCCGACTATCTTTGTGAATGCAGAAGCCATCGGTTACACCGGAACTGAGTTGCAAGATGCGATCAATAGCGATCCTGTCGCACTGGCGAAATTTGAAACCATTCGTGCCTACGGCGCAGTTCGCATGGGGCTCATCAAACATATCGATGAAGCGGCGAATCGTCAGCACACGCCTAAGGTCGCCTTTGTCGCTAAGCCTGCTGACTATGTGTCATCGAGTGGCAAACAAGTTGCGGCGGCCGATATCGATTTATTGGTACGTGCGATGTCGATGGGAAAATTACATCATGCGATGATGGGTACCGCAGCAGTGGCAATTGGTACCGCCGCCGCTATTCCCGGCACGCTAGTCAATCTTGCCGCTGGCGGTGGCGATCGGACAGCGGTTCGCTTCGGCCATCCTTCAGGCACTTTACGCGTCGGTGCGGAAGCTACGCAGGTCAATGGAGAATGGGCTGTGAAAAAGGCCATCATGAGCCGCAGCGCACGTATTTTGATGGAAGGTTGGGTGCGTGTGCCAGGCGACTCGTTTTAAGCTTTGAAGTCGTTCCAACTGCTAAAGAAATAAAAAATTAACGCCAATAATAAAAAATCAAAAATACGCGAGGCACAGCAATAACCCCAATGGAGACAACATGAACTTTGCAGACTTTTACCAAAAATCGATCAACGACACGCAGGCGTTTTGGGATAAGGAGGCAGAGCTGATCCATTGGGAAGAGCCGTACACACAAGTGTTGGATGATTCTCGTCCACCGTTCACAAAATGGTTCGTCGGTGGCAAGACTAATCTCTGTTACAACGCCGTGGATCGCTGGCTAGAAACGCAGGGGGACAAGCCCGCACTGATTGCGATTTCGACAGAGACCAATACAGAAAAAACCTATACCTTTGCGGAGTTGCATGCAGAAGTGCAGCGCATGGCTGCGATTATGTTGTCGTTGGGCGTGCGCAAAGGTCAGCAAGTATTGATCTATATGCCGATGATCGCTGAGGCTGCCTTTGCGATGCTGGCTTGTGCGCGTATCGGCGCGATTCATTCTGTCGTATTTGGTGGCTTTGCGTCTAAAAGCCTGGCAACGCGGATTGATGACTGCAAGCCAGTGTTGATCGTTTCTGCTGATGCAGGCATGCGTGGCGGTAAGTCTGTGCCATATAAGCCGCTACTGGACGATGCCATTGTGATGGCGACTCACAAGCCAAGCCAGGTTTTGCTAGTTGATCGCGGTCTGGAAAAAATGCAACTCGTTACTGGGCGCGATACGGATTACGCTTCTTTACGAAGGCAGTATCTGGAGCCGCATGCTTCTGCAAATGTGCCAATTACCTGGCTGGAATCAAACGACATTTCATACGTGCTGTACACCTCAGGTACTACTGGAAAACCCAAAGGCGTACAGCGCGATGTGGGCGGTTATGCCGTCGCATTAGCATCGTCGATGAAGCATATTTTTTGCAGTCATCCAGGTGAAACTTACTTCGCCACGTCAGATATCGGCTGGGTCGTGGGACACTCCTACATCGTGTATGGCCCTCTGATTGCTGGTATGGCGACGATTATGTATGAGGGCACGCCGATACGTCCTGATGCGGGCGTTTGGTGGAGCATCGTCGAAAAATACAAAGTGTCGCGGATGTTCTCGGCACCGACAGCGGTGCGGGTATTGAAAAAATATCCGTCAGAGCTGATGAAAAAATATGACTTGTCTTCGCTCAAAGCTTTATATCTGGCGGGCGAACCTTTAGATGAGACAACCTCAAGCTGGATTGCGACAGAGCTGGGTGTGCCCATTATTGATAATTACTGGCAGACAGAAACAGGCTGGCCAATTTTATCCGTTGCGCGTGGTATCGAATACAAAGAAACCCGGCTCGGTAGTCCCGGCGTTGCGATGTATGGCTACGACGTAAAAATAATCAATGAATCGACCGGCGAGGAATGCGGTGCTGGCGAAAAAGGTGTGGTCGCCATCAAAGGACCTTTACCGCCAGGTTGTATGCAGACGATCTACGGCGATGATCAGCGATTTGTGCAGACTTACTGGAGTAATTTTCCACAAGCGCAGTTGTACTCTACATTCGATTGGGGCATTAAAGACGCCGACGGTTATTACTTTATTTTGGGACGCACTGATGATGTAATTAATGTCGCCGGTCATCGCCTGGGAACCCGCGAAATTGAGGAGAGTATTTCTAGTCATCCGTACATATCCGAAGTGGCTGTAGTCGGGGTGGAAGATAAGTTAAAAGGGCAGGTTGCTGTTGCGTTTGCGATTTTAAAAAATCCTGAAATTGCGAGTTCACAAGAATCCAGACGGTTACTGGAAGCTGAGGTGATGGCGGTTGTTGACAAACATTTGGGCGGCATCGCCAGACCAGCGCGTGTCCATTTTGTGACAGTTTTACCAAAAACACGATCGGGCAAATTATTACGTCGCTCGATTCAGGCAATTTGTGAGGGGCGCGATGCGGGTGATTTAACGACCATAGAAGATCCTAGTTCTTTAGAGCAGATCAAATCGGCAATCATGAGTTGATGACAAACGCGCCTATATTGGTGGTAATGTTGCTACTGTCGGCGTTTTTAAATTGACCGTATTTAACAATCAATTACTTGAGACGCGGCAAAAGTATATCCATACTGAAACTTCTTAAACAATAACGGGGGAGTACAAATGGCAACAATATCAAAATACATGGCCGGTATCTCATGCAGTGTGACATTGAGCGCTTTGTTAGTTACCAGCGCCTTTGCGGCAGCTGAACGAGGATCAGAGCCGGAAGCAGAGGCTATGGTCAAGCAAGCCGTTGCACTGATTAAATCTGGTGGAACTGAAAAAGCCTACGCCACTTTTAATGAGCATCCGAATGGCGCATTTAAAGACCGTGACTTGTATATTTTTGTCTACGACTTTAAAGGTAACTGTCTGGCGCAAGGTGCAAACCCTAAAATGGTCGGAAAAAATCTGGTTGGCTTAAAAGACGTTGATGGTAATGCCTTCATCCAAGGCATGATTAATGTCGTTAAAGAAAAACAAAAAGGCTGGTATGGTCCTTATAAGTTCACTAATCCAAACACAAAAGATTATGAATTGAAAAAATCGTATTGCGAGAAAGGTGATGGCGAGACGATGGTTTGTGTCGGTACTTACGTCGTAAAATAGAAATTGATAGAAGTTGATTTCGGCTGATAAAGTCCGACAAGTCTGATGAAAGCGGATAGAAAAAAAGACCTCCGACATTTCAATATGTTGGTGATCTTTTTTTTGGTTATTCCTTACTTGCCTTACTACCGATTGATCTTCGTTGTATAAAAACTCAGTGCGCCTAGATCGGACAGATTGTTAAATTAACAGTGCTGCAGTGAGTGAGCGTACTTCTTCATCAGATTCTTCCAAAATGCTATTGAGCGTGCCGTCGCCGACGACGAAGTCTATTTCTGACGCATATTGTATTGAAGCGCTGTCGAAACGTATTTCTAGTGGTGAATGTACAGATGCCAGTTCATTCGCTAGCAGCAGCGTATCTCCCAGGGTTTCTGGCGGCATGGCGCGCAATCCATACCATAGCGCTTCTACTGCATCGAGTACCGGTTGGGGCAGCAGCAGATTCTTTAAGACTACGCGCCCAATAATTGTTTCTGGCGTTTCTTCCGTGCTTTCGATAATGGTGTCCGCGAAGGCAGGCAAATCAGTTAACGGGGGCAATGGTTGGTTGTCGAGCAGGCAGGGGAATTCTTCGGCGCGTGACAACATATAAAAACCACCAACCTCATGCACAATCCCGGCAAACATAGCGGTGTCTGGATCGAGCTTGGTAATCCGGCGTGCGATCACTTGTGACAGCGCAGCGACTTGTGCGGTGTGTTCCCACAACTGGTTTGCCATTGCCCGCAACACCGGGTCTTTGCTGGTGCCAGCAAGTTGGCGTACTACTAAGCTTGCGACAATAGAGCGCAATGTTCTAAAACCTAGCCGGGCAATTGCAGAACGGACATTAGTGATTTCTGCGCCCCGGCTATAGGCAGCCGAGTTGGCAATTGCCACTACCCGCGCCGCTAGCAGAGGCTCGTTCATGACTAACTTGGCCGCAGTATCGACACTACAATCAGGTGTATCCAGCACTTGCTGAATTTTGAGGGAGGCAGTGACGTTGGTAGAGAAAATTAATTCCCCGCGATTGGCCTCGGCGACGATACTGTTGAGGGCTTCCGTTTTATCCATGGCAGATTTCATATTGGCATTGGTATAAATACACACCGGCAGTGCCGGACCTGATTCCAATTCTGATTCAATACGACAGTAGTGTTACTAGAGCCTTAGCACAAGAGCTTTAATTTTAAAATCAGCAAATATGCAAACTCATAGCCAACAAGCTGCTGTGCAACATACACATTGTCGTCATCGGCTATAAGTTATCACGAATATTGTAAATTATTCTATATCTTTTGTTGCTCCGCGATCCATCTATCCATCTTCGCTTCTAATAAAGCCAATGGCAAGGTGCCGTCACTCAAAATGGCATCATGAAAACTAAGTAAATTAAATTTTGTCCCCAGCTTACTCATAGCGCGTTGCCTAAGTTCCATTATTTTAAGTGAACCAATTTTATAGCCAAGCGCCTGACCCGGCCATGCCATATATCGTTCAGTAGCATTTAATGCTGATGCCTCATCATACCCCAATGTTGCCTGAAGGTATTTAATTGTTTCTTCCCGTGTCCAACCTTTTGCATGCAAGCCTGTATCGACGACTAAACGTGATGCCCGTAACAACTCATCGGTCAAATGTTCCAGATAGGCATTTGGGTCTTCATATAAGCCCATCTCTTTACCCAAGGTTTCGGCATACAGCGCCCAACCCTCAGTGTAGGCGTTATTGCCGCCAAATTTGCGGAATTTAGGAATATCCAATTCTTGCATCAACGCTAGGTGGAAATGGTGTCCAGGCTGACCCTCATGTAAAAACAAGGTGGTCATTTCTGTGATTGGATATTCTTTAGGATCATTAATCACAGCCCAAAAAACACCTGGGCGCGAACCATCAATTGCAGGCGCTGAGTAATGATCGGATGCGGTCAAACGACTGATCTCTGGTTCAGGGCGAATATCTAGCGGCGCTTTTGGGATTCGCCCAAACAACTGTGGCAGCTTGGTTCTGATCACGGCATCAATACGGCGGTATCCCGCTAATACATCTGCCTCGGTTTTAAACGGGCGATATTCGTTTTGCGTCGCAATCCATCCTGGCAAACCTTTTGGATCGCCGCTATAACCGAGTTTTGGTCCCAGTAAAACAAATTCATTTTGAATTCTGGCGACTTCTTTCAAACCGATCGCATGAATCGTTTCCGGATCGAGATTAGTGGTGGTCTGGTCACGTACCAAGGCCTGATACCATTTGGCGCCATTCGGCAAAACGCCCAGTCCAGAACTGCTGCGGCTGGCAGCAAGGTAATCCGTTTGCATGAAAGTATTGAGCTTGCTCAGCGACGGCAAAATTTTCTGCGTAATCATGGTGCGATACGCCGCCGTCAGCCGTGTTTTATCCGCATCACTAAAACTGGTGGGGAAATTTTTAACCGGTGCGTAGTAAGGATGGTTTTCTGCTGACTCTGTGACCAGCACTTTTAATTGGGGTAGGGTAGAAACGACCAGCGTACGCGGTAAGACGATGCCTTTTTTTATCCCTTCACGCATATTCAAGATCGCCTGATCTACCCATGCCGGCAAATGAGAAACACGCTTCAAAAAGAGCTCATATTGGGCTGGCGTTTGTAGCGGTTGCGAGCTTTGTCCACCCGCAAAATTAGCCAGTGTCACAGGGATGCTGTCCATCTGATTGATCGGCATTAAGCGATCATTAAAACCTGCCATCGCTAACAGTGATTGCACTTCGTAATCGAGACAATCATAAGTCACCTGATCTGCCGCGCTGAGCGCAGCGCGAGGTATGCGTGCCAACTCTTGCGCTACTTTTTTCACCATCGCTAATTGACGGACTCTGACGGCTGGCACCAGCGTCATCGGCAATTGATCATCAAAACGGTTATCGCCATTGAAGGTTGCTGACAAGGGCTCAAAACCTGCTGCCTGATTGTAGTAATTTTCTGCAAGAGTATTAAGTTGCTTCCCTGCTTTATTAGCTATTGGACTAGTCGCCGTCGTTAAGTTTGTCGTTACTTGTGCCGCTACTTGATCGGCAAAGGCATCGGGACTCATCAATAACGAGGTACTCAAGAAAATACTAAGGACGCCAAGAGAAAGATAAAGACCAGCAACATTAGAAAAACCAGGCAGAGAAGCAAACTTACGCATGTAATTCATCCTAACAAAGGAAATAAAAATAAGAAGAAAGCTTAAATAAAAACAGCTAAAAAATAGCGGAGGAAAATAGACTATACAGTGGCGCAGTGGTGTCCGTCGCTACAAAATACTTATTCGCAGTTGACCATCCAAGGTACGCTAAACTGGTCTATCAGCATACCAAAGCGCGAAGCCCAAAATGTTTTATCTAAAGGCATGATGATTTTTTGTGCATCGATCGATAGCGCCGCAAACAGACGTTCAGCTTCACTTTCGTCATCGACGTTGATTGATAAATGAAAGCCTTTGATCCCCTCATAAGCCTGGTCCGATACCCAATCCGAACCCATCAAGGTTTGGCCATTCAATTCCATCCGCATATGCATGATCAGCTGGGCTGCTGACGGCGGACATTGATTTGCCATCGGCGATTCTCCAAAGCGATGGATCATCCCTATTTTGCCGCCCAAATGCTGTTCATAAAATTGGAAAGCGGCTTCACAATTGCCGTTAAAACTCAGGTAAGTATTGACTTGCATGATGGTCCCCTTGCGATGGATTCTGGTTTTTTTCGGATGGCTGCGATGCAAATGCAGCGTCTTTGAATCATACATCAGGCGCAGCTAGGAGTAGCTATTTGAAAGTAAGTTCCTTGTTAGCCAACGCCGTTGCAAAAACGGTGGCAAAAGTGGAGGCTAATAAATCGATATGCGACGTAGATGTTTGGCAATAATCTTCGACATTAACAGTGTAGCTTCTGAAATTTTTTGTAATAACTGCGGACAATAAGTGTGAAGAGTATTTAATCTTTAAATTATACTGGGGATAGGTATATTTTAATCGTCCATAAGATTGCTGGTCTATAAGCTATTTTTGATAAAAATAAAGGGGAGTATATTGAACCTAGAAACGGCAGTTGACCGCTCATCAGTGTAATTAAGTAGTTGATTCAATTGAATCATGTCAGTGTTTTCACCATCACCGTTTTGGTGAGAACGCTACGAATCTGATTGTGCATTTTTTCGGCTCCCCAGCGGCGTTGCTCCTCGTTGCAAGGTGAAGCTTGCGCCTCGTCTCGCCTTGCTGGGAAACCGAAAAAATGCACACTCAGACTCGTCCAACTGCCCTTTCTAGGTTGAATGAAGATACTTTGAGACTTGCATAAAACAAGTGTATCGACCAAAAAAATCCCCGACGTATCGGGGATTTTTTACGAGGTGACTCTTAAAGGGATGATCCTTTGTCGCCTCAGTCTTTCGCTTTAAGCTAAACAGACAATTAAATACTCAATCAAACACTTTATACCGCAGGCGCAGTCACAGCAGCCAGTTCTGCCAGCAAACGCGTTCTCAGCTTATTGTCTTGCGGCGCAACGCCGAAGCCAGAGAGTCGGTTGCCGGAATCGTAGAAACGGCTAATCGTCGTAGCCTCTTCTTGCTCGGTTTCCCAGCGTCCATTTGCAACTGCATGCGGTGCAGGTGGAATTAGTGCAACGGGATAGCTCGGAGTTTTGACGATCACTGGCGCTGGTTTCAGGTCGATGCTGGTCAACTCACCGGTCAGGCTGCGGGCAATCGCACGGGCAGCTGTCATGATCGGTGCAATATATGGCAATACTTGCTGTACCCCGTTGCCCACGCTGTACTGAGCACAATCGCCTAGTGCAAACACTTTGTCAGCGCTGGTCAATCCGTACACATCAATCAAAATCCCGCGATCGGTGTTGATATTGGAGGCGGTTGCCAGACGCAAGTCCGGGCGTAGTCCGACTGCGGATAAGACAATATCTGCCTGAATTTGCTTGCCATTTGCCAGACTAACTTGCAAGGCATCGCTCTCCTCCATATTAGTTACTAAGGCATCCACGCTACTGGCGGTAGTCCCTAGTTCTAAACGGATACCGCGTTGCAGCAATGCCGTTTGTAAACCTTCTGAAATTGCTTGCGGTGCTAGTGCTGCTAACGGCAACACATTGGGGTCAACCAGAGTGACGGCATGCCCCGCACTGGCCAAATCATCTGCAAATTCACAGCCGATTAAACCTGCACCCAAAATCACGACGCTGGCTTTCTCGCCTTTGCTGGTCATTTTGTCCCGCAATGCGGTGTAGTCAGTAATGTTGTTGACCGACAGCACTTGGTGGACGGCATTGCCCGCAATCGGCAAGCGGATTGCCTGAGCACCTAATGCGATGACGAGCTGACTGTACTCAAATTTACCAGCTTTGGTGACAACTGTTTTTGCTGCTGTATCGATATGATCGACCGTCATTTTAGTCAGCAAAGTGGCGCTGACTTGCGCCGCCATTTGTTCCGCACTCTGGCTGATCAAATCTCTAGCTTGCTTGTTTTGCGCAAACGCGTTGGACAGCATAGGTTTGGAATAAAAACCGCCATCATCGGCTGTGATGATTAGCAGAGGCGTTGTTTTGTCCAGCTTGCGGAATTCACGAGCCACGCTGTAGCCAGCTAAGCCGGTACCGATGATGACGATAGGATTCATCTTAGATCGCTACCATGTCGAAGTCAGCTTTGGCGACGCCACAATCCGGGCATTCCCAGTCGGCTGGGATGTCGTCCCAACGGGTGCCGGCAGCGATGCCATCTTCTGGCATGCCTACTGACTCATCATAGATAAAACCGCAAACAACGCATTGATATGTTTTCATACAATTCTCGATTCTTAAAAAGGTAAATAGATGACGTTATAGAGCAATATATAGATCACTACATAGATCACTATATAGATCAATATGGCGACAATAAAATTAAGCTTGGGCTGCTGCTAATACGGCGCGATAGTGATTGGCATGGCGTTCCTCTACCTTAGCCAATGCGGCGAAACGTTTTGCCGCAATCTCTAAAGTCCGCTTGAATTGTTCTGCGTGGACTTTGGATTCAGCGATTTGTTCGTCGTATTCCGCAACGGCAGCGTGATTGCCTTCTTCTATCGCTAAGTGGCGGAATTTTGGATACATCTCAGTATATTCATAGGTTTCGCCTTCGATGGCGATTTCTAATGATTTTTCTGGCGTCAATTGGTCTTTAGGGTACAGCAAATCAAGGTGACCAAATGCGTGCATGATCTCTTGCTCTGCAGTGGTTTCAAATGCAAGCGCGATATCTTCTGCACCAGCAGCGCGTGCTAGTTTAGCGAAATAGCGATATTTAATATGGGCCATCGACTCGCCTGCAAATGCGGCTTCGAGGTTTTGGATTGTGACTGATGGGTTGGCTACACTACTCATTTGGCTCTCCTGGATGAAAATCGATACTACGAATTTAAACTGCGATGGATGTTGCTTCGGCTGTTTCTTCCGATGTCTATTTGGATATTTCTGCGATCAAGGCTGGTTTGCTTTTGATTGCTATCAATCTGAAACGAATGATAGAAAATATTAATCAATTTGGGAAATTGATTGTTCCTTTCTATTTGATAGTTAATTGCTATAGTGTTTTGGGTTTACTTTTATTTTAGCTATGATTTGAATGAAATCCAGGATTGAGCCTAGCTTTAAATCCAGCTTGAAATTCAACTGACTTCCCTAGATTTTTACTAGCTCAGCATAAAAAAACGTATTAAGTTATGCGTAAAAGTCATGAGAGTCGTACAAATACGTATAAAGTTAGAGTATTCCCTCTGCTAAAATCACAGACCAACCGACAGATTGCAGTAAATAAACAATAAGAGAGGCAACAAAGCATGGATTCGTCAGTAGATCAAAAAGAACTAATGCGTCAACAATTGCGCCAGGCTGCGCTGGAATACCATGAGTTTCCAACCCCGGGCAAAATCAGCGTTACTCCCACTAAACAATTGACAAATCAGCGCGATCTGGCGTTGGCCTACTCTCCAGGTGTCGCCTCGCCCTGTGAAGAAATCGTCGCTGACCCAGCCAATGCCTTTAAATACACGGCCCGCGGTAATCTGGTTGGCGTGATCACAAACGGTACTGCCGTCTTGGGTTTAGGCAATATTGGCCCGCTGGCATCCAAGCCAGTGATGGAAGGTAAGGGCGTTCTGTTCAAAAAATTTGCCGGTATTGATGTCTTCGATATCGAAATCAATGAGCTTGATCCTGACAAATTAGTCGATATCATCGCCTCGCTGGAGCCGACCTTCGGCGGTATTAATCTAGAAGATATCAAAGCGCCGGAATGTTTTTACATCGAGCGTAAACTGCGTGACCGCATGAAGATTCCGGTCTTCCATGATGATCAGCATGGCACCGCGATCATCGTCGGCGCCGCGATTTTAAATGGCCTGAAAGTCGTCGGTAAAGATATCAAAAACTGCAAACTAGTCGTTTCTGGCGCAGGTGCTGCAGCACTGGCTTGTCTGGATCTGATCGTTGATCTTGGCTTCCCGTTAGAAAATATTTTTGTCACGGATCTGGCTGGCGTCGTCTATAAAGGCCGTGCCGAATTGATGGACCCGGACAAAGAACGCTTCGCGCAAGAAACCAGCGCCCGCAGTTTGAAAGAAGTGATTCCTGGCGCAGATATTTTCCTCGGTTTGTCTGCTGCTGGTGTACTCAAGCAAGACATGGTCAAAGCATTGGCGGACAGACCGCTGATTTTTGCTCTGGCAAATCCGACGCCAGAGATTTTGCCTGAGGAAGTGAAAGCCGTCCGTGATGACGCCATTATGGCAACTGGGCGTTCTGATTTCCCCAATCAAGTTAACAATGTATTGTGCTTCCCATACATCTTCCGCGGTGCCTTAGATTGCGGCGCAACGACGATTACGCGTGAGATGGAAATCGCGGTCGTTCATGCGATTGCAGAGCTGGCGCAGGCAGAGCAATCTGACGTCGTCGCTTCCGCTTACGGCATCAGCAATTTATCGTTTGGCCCAGAGTATCTGATCCCTAAACCGTTTGACCCGCGCTTGATGATCAAGATCGCACCTGCGGTTGCCAAGGCGGCAGAAGAGTCCGGCGTGGCAGCGCGTCCGATCAAAGACATGCAGGCTTATGCCGACAAGTTGCAGCAGTTTGTGTATCACAGCGGTACCTTTATGAAGCCGCTATTCCAGGTGGCGAAAAAAGCACTGGACGAGCGCAAACGTATTGTCTATGCCGAAGGCGAAGAAGAGCGTGTACTGCGCGCGGTGCAAGTGATTGTGGATGAAAAACTCGCTAAGCCGATTTTGGTCGGTCGCCCGAATATCCTGGATCAGCGCATCGAAAAATTTGGTCTGCGTTTAAAAGCCGGTGTCGATTTTGAAGTCATCAATCCTGAATTTGATCCACGTTACCGCGACTACTGGCAGTCGTATCATGAGATTACTTGTCGCAAAGGCGTGACCGAGCAATATGCCAAGTTAGAAATGCGTCGTCGCCACAGCTTGATCGGCGCGATGATGATCCATAAGGGCGATGCCGATGGCATGATTTGCGGCACATTTGGCACCACTAATTTACATCTGAAATACATCAACGAGGTATTAGGCAAACGGGAAGGCGTCAAAGTAAATGCGGCGATGAACTGCCTGATTTTGCCAGACCGTCAGGTGGTTTTGGTGGATACGCATGTGAATGAAAATCCAACCGCAGAGCAAATCGCAGAGATCACTATTCTGGCGGCAGAAGAAATGCGTCGTTTTGGATTATTACCAAAAGCCGCTCTGTTATCGCATTCTAATTTTGGTTCTAGCAATAGCGAGTCCGCACAAAAAATGCGGGCTGCATTAGCGATCATTCAGCGTGATGCCCCTGATCTGGAAATCGATGGCGAGATGCATGGCGATACCGCGCTGGACTCAACCTATCGTAAAAAAATGATGCCAAATACGACCCTCCGTGGTGATGCTAATTTGCTGGTGATGCCAAATATTGATGCAGCCAATATTTCTTATAACTTGCTCAAAACTACCGCTGGTAACAACATTGCGATCGGTCCTATTTTGTTGGGTTGCGCTAGGCCAGTCCATATTCTGACGCCATCAGCGACGGTACGCCGTATCGTGAATATGACAGCCTTGTGTGTGGTGGATGCGGTAGCGCAGCGTTGATCATAGCGCCTCAGTTGGGAGCTGGTAGGGGCATATTTCGCAGATACCTGACAGCAGATAAAAAACGGATCTCGATGATAGCGAGATCCGTTTTTATTTGTATTCCTCAGATTTTTATGGTCGTTGATTAAATATACTGTAATGGAGTATATTTAAATTGTCCAGAGAATATATGCACAATCGAGTATAGTTTAGTAGATTGATTGGGGAGTATATTAAATGTAATCTCAATTTCTTCGCAATCGACCAACGGCATTCGTCAATGCAGACTCGCTTTAGTGACCTAGCAGCGCCAGTTGATGATGGTCGCTCAATTTAAATTGTCTGACGACGCCGGCCAAGCTCTCTGCCTGATCCTGTAATGATTGTGCGGCGGCAGCAGCTTGCTCTACTAAGGCGGCATTTTGCTGGGTTGCCTCGTCCATTTGGGTAATCGCATTGTTGACTTGCTCAATACCTGAGCTCTGTTCTTTACCGGCCAAGGTGATTTCTCCGACGATAGTGACAACCCGTTTGACGCTGGCCACAATCTCGACCATCGTCGCACCAGCTTTTTCCACCAGTTTGCTGCCATTATCAATTTTTTCTACCGAGTCATCGATCAGTGTTTTGATCTCTTTTGCTGCGCCAGCACTCCTTTGTGCCAGATTGCGTACCTCGGATGCAACGACGGCAAAGCCTCTACCTTGTTCACCGGCACGGGCGGCTTCAACCGCTGCGTTCAGCGCCAGAATATTAGTTTGAAAAGCGATACTATCGATGACGCTGATAATGTCGACGATCTTTTTAGATGATTCATTAATAGACCCCATACGCTCAACTACCTGATCTACAACTATACCGCCTTGCGTAGCGATATCGGATGCCGATACGGCGAGCTGGTTAGCCTGGCGGGCACTTTCAGCATTGTGCCGCACGGTCGCTGTTAGTTCCTCAATAGTGGATGCGGTTTCTTCAAGCGAACCTGCTTGTTGTTCTGTGCGATTGGATAAGTCTAAATTACCGGTAGCAATTTCAGCGGAGGCCTCGGCGATGGTCTCGGTACCTGCTCTGACCTGGCTCACAATTTTGAGTAAATTATCGTTCATCGCTTGCAAGGCCCTGAGTAATTGACCTGTCTCGTCACTCGCTTCTCCGTCAATATGCGAGGTCAAATCTCCTGAGGCAATGGTCTCTGCTATCTTTACCGCTTGTTTTAATGGCTGTGTAATGCTGACTGCAAGACGCCATGCCAGTAGCCATCCCAGCCCAAACAATACAAAGCCAAAAACGATTAATAAGGTTCGGCTTTGCTCATTTGTCTTCTGTATACTTGCTGACATTTGATTAATCGTCGCACGTTGCAGATCGAGTAATTGCTGTAGTTGATCGAGATAGCCTTTTGCCGATGCCGAATAAGTCGTATCGAAAATTTTATTCACCTCGTCCACATTGCCATCCAGTTTTGCTTTTGAAATCGCATCTCTGGCAACGATATAGGCTTTTCTTGTTGTTCCTAGCTGCTCGAATAGTTTGCGCTCCTCATCTGTGGTCAGCAAACCTTCGATCGTTTTTTGCAGTTACGAGGATTGTTTGCTGGAGGCGACAGAATCACTGGCAAAAAAGGTGCTTAAACTGGCGTCAGAACTTTTTGCGACAGCGGTCGTACGCCGGACCCCAGACTGAATTACACGGTACCAGTCTGAGACTAAGCGCTCCTTCATCAATGGCGTTTTTAAAATATCTTCTGTTGTCGTTGCTACCTTCGATAACTGCCATATGCTGACACCTAACAATGCGACCATTGATAGTAAGATCAAGGCAAAACCCAGAGCAAGGCGTTGACCGATTTTCATGTTAGTGAAAAAATTCATTTCTTTTCCTATCAAGATAGTGGAGTAACGACGTTGGATAGCGAATTGAAGTAACGGAGAACGAATGCCAAATGGAGCAGGCATACGATGCTGTTGTCTCGTTTCTGACGCTCACAGTGAATGCAGAAATATCCTTAATCATGATCAAGATCACAGACATTGAGATTAAGGTTGTTGTAATTGCAGAATAATCTTATGCCTAACAAGTCGTTGAAAGCAATTTTTGTTTCGTCAATATTTGTAGCGTCAGCGCAACGTTTGACATGTGCTGGTCGTATTGCGAGTTTTTAAATAAACACGCGGTGTATAGACACGCGCCCAACTTTTGAAAGATAAAGTTTATTGCTGCACTGGCTTTAGCAACAGTTTGTAAAGCCTGGCGCAATGGTTGCTCCACCGCTCGAATTGTTGAGATTGAATTAGATATCTGACCTGACTCAATATGCACGGGTTTATCTCTTATTTTATTTATACTCCCTCTATGTATAAGATTATCGTCCATATATTAAATGGGAAATAAGTAGATTTTAAAAAAATAAGTGGGGAGTATGTGTGGTTTCCCTTGTGCAGTATGAACGCAAAATTGTCCCGGCAAGACGCGGCAAGGCTGTTATGGCAGTTTTGCTTAAATCTTATTTCAGTAATGACGTAGCTCTTAAAACGCTGACTTATTGTTTGATCGGCACGCGCCCGGTCGCAACGACGCTGGAGGCACGTTCGCAATGTCCCGGTTGATCATCAAAAAACATATGCGGTTTAAACGCGGCGAGTACCGCTGATTTATGCACGCCGCCCATGAAGAAGGTTTCGTCAATGGCGATGTTCCAGGCGCGCAGGGTGCGGATGACGCGTTCGTGGGCCGGTGATGAGCGTGCTGTTACCAGTGCTGTGCGCAAGGGGAAGGCTCTGCCATCGGGACTTTTAAAATTATTTTGCAAGTAAGAGAGGGCGACCAGCAAGCGGGCAAACGGGCCTTCTGGTAAGGGTTTGCTGGCATTGTCGCGCTCGTGTTGTTCAAACGCTTCGATGCCTTGCTCCTGAAAAATCCGTTCAGATTCGTCAGAGAAAATCACGGCATCGCCATCGAAGGCAATGCGGATTTGCTCCAGCTCTTGTTGTGGGTTATCCGGCATCCGGTACAGCAATGCTGCGGCAACCCCAGAATTAATCGCTGCCTGCACATCATCCTCATGCAGGGACAAAAACAAGCTGAGATTAAATGCCTGCAAATACGGCGATAAGGATGCGCCGCCGACCAGAGCCGCACGCGAAATATCCAAACCATAATGTTTGATCGAGTTAAAAATCCGCAATGAGGTTTCTGAGGAATTGCGCGACATGATGACGACTTCGACCAAGCGATGATCAGGCGTAAGGGTGTTTAAATGCAGCAGCGCTTTGACCAGTGCAAAACCAGCACCGGGCTTGAGGATGGTGTTTTCATGCGCGAGCTGGTGCTGACGATAAACGGCCAATCCTTCGTTTTGAAAAATCGCCTCTTCCGTTTCCAGATCAAACAGCGCGCGGGATGATATGCCGATGACTAACAAGTTGTCTAGAGAAAAAGCCATGTTGTGTTGAGTTGGATAATAGAGAATTGAAATTAAAAAAACTGAAGATAGATTAAGAAAAATTCATCTACCCGGCGACAATTAGTCCAGCCCGATACGACTATCAAACTGCTCCAGTACCTCTAACTCAACTAACTTAAGCATGTTGATATTGGTACTCTCTAAAACGACCAGGGGCGCAACGCCCTCTGCCAGTGCTTCTAGCCAGCGGTTGGCGCACAGGCACCATTGATCACCCGGTTGCAAGCCAGGGAAATTCCATTCCAACCGCGGCGTACTTAAATCATTTCCACGGCTTTTGCTAAACGCTAAAAACGTTGCCGTCATCACAGCACAGACAATATGTGTGCCAACATCTTCCTGATTGGTCTTGCAACAGCCATCGCGGAAAAAACCCGTTAGCGGATCAAACGAGCAGGGGACTAGCGGTTGTCCGAAGACATTTAAAGCGGGTACGGTGGAAGAAGTGGAGTTTGCCATATCAGTCAGTTACTTTCGTTTGGGTGCGTTTTTTTGCCCACGATAACATTGCCGGCCCGAATAAACGAGAGATGGTATGACGGTATTTTGCAAAAAAACGATAAGAGAGAATGAGTATAGGGCGCAACCAGGGGCGTGTGTAAATCCACGCCAGTAGTTTTAAGTCCGTGCGTTGATAGGCTGCCGCAAATACATCCACACCGATGAGTGTCACAGTGCTTTTGCCATCGCCTTCCAGCCGCCCATGTATCTGCGCCATCGCTTGCTCGCAACTAATCTGGTAGCGATCAGACTGATAATGTTGATCAGCGATATCGACAAACCGGAGCAAGTCGCGTTGATTTTTAGACCGTAGCAGCACAATCTCCGCAAGGCATAAAGGGCATGCGCCATCATAAAAAATAGTCAGTGTTTGCACGTCGAATTCCTGTTGCGATTACTTTGGAAGGGAACAGCATAGCGCAAGACTGGTATTGAGGTTATTTGCGGATTTAGTTCGTAGAGTTAGTGCTGATCAGATACTATTTTGGCTGACATTACAGGATCATTTTTTTGGGATCTTGTGTTTTGAAATTAGATTTCCTAATCTAATTCATATCTGATTCGACCTAATATCGCCTAAAACCCCTATTTGACATAAAGATAGGCAAAGCGCACGCTAGGCATATTATTTTTTGGAGATACATCATGCCGCAATATCGTTCACGTACCACAACTCATGGCCGCAACATGGCTGGCGCCCGCGCACTGTGGCGCGCTACTGGCATGAAGGACGGCGATTTCGATAAACCTATCATCGCCGTGGTGAATTCTTTTACCCAGTTTGTGCCGGGTCATGTGCATTTAAAAGACCTGGGCCAATTGGTCGCGCGTGAGATCGAGGCGGCGGGTGGCGTGGCTAAAGAATTCAACACGATTGCAGTGGACGACGGTATCGCAATGGGCCACGGCGGGATGCTGTATTCGCTGCCATCGCGTGATCTGATCGCCGATTCTGTCGAGTACATGGTGAATGCACATTGCGCCGACGCGATGGTGTGTATTTCCAATTGCGATAAAATCACACCAGGTATGTTGATGGCGGCGATGCGGGTCAATATTCCGGTGGTGTTTGTCTCCGGTGGCCCGATGGAAGCCGGCAAGGTGATCAAAGTCGTTAACGGGACACAAAAAATCATCAAGCTTGATCTGGTCGATGCCATGATCAAAGCAGGCGACAGTAGCGTGAGTGATGCCGATGTGGCTGAGATTGAGCGCTCTGCTTGCCCGACCTGCGGCTCTTGCTCTGGCATGTTCACCGCCAATTCCATGAACTGTCTGACAGAAGCCTTGGGCTTGGCTTTGCCTGGTAATGGCACAATCTTGGCCACCCACTCTGATCGCAAAGAATTATTCTTGCGCGCAGGTCGTCTGATTGTCGATATTGCCAAACGCTATTACGAGCAAGATGACGCTTCTGTACTGCCACGCAATATCGCTACCAAAGCCGCGTTCGAAAACGCGATGGCACTCGATGTATCGATGGGTGGTTCGACTAATACAGTATTGCATTTGCTGGCTGCTGCACATGAGGCCGGTGTTGAATTTAGCATGGCAGACATCGACCGTATCTCACGCAAAGTTCCGTGTCTGTGCAAAGTTGCACCGATGACGGATAAGTACCATATCGAAGATGTGCATCGTGCGGGTGGCATTATCAGTATTCTCGGTGAACTGGCGCGTGGCGGTTTGCTCGATACCAGCTTGCCGACCATCCACAGCAAGACCATGGGCGATGCGATTGCCAATAACGACATCACATGTACACAAGATCCGGCGGTGCACCAGTTGTTCCGCGCGGCTCCAGGTGGCGTGCCGACACAAACAGCTTTCTCGCAATCTGAACGCTTCGCGTCATTGGATACCGACCGCAGCACAGGCTGTATTCGCGATAAAGCCCACGCGTATTCGCAAGATGGCGGCCTCGCTGTTTTGTACGGCAATCTGGCTGAAAAAGGTTGTATTGTAAAGACCGCCGGTGTGGATGAAAGTATTCTCAAGTTCAGTGGCAAAGCGCGCGTGTTTGAAAGCCAGGATGCGGCAGTGGACGCCATTATGGGCGACACCGTGCATGAAGGAGATGCCGTCATCATCCGTTACGAGGGTCCAAAAGGCGGCCCAGGCATGCAAGAGATGCTGTACCCGACGTCGTACATCAAATCAAAAGGTCTAGGCAAGGTCTGCGCCTTGTTTACCGACGGACGTTTTTCCGGCGGCTCCTCAGGTTTGGTAATCGGCCACGCCTCACCAGAAGCAGCAGAAGGTGGTGCGATAGGTTTGGTGGAAGAGGGCGATATGATCGACATCGACATCCCACAACGCAGTATCAACTTACGTATCAGCGATGCGATATTGGCCGCACGTCGCGCCGCGATGGAAGCCAAAGGCGATGCCGCATGGTTGCCCGTCAATCGTGATCGTTATGTATCGCAAGCATTACAAGCTTATGCAGCACTCACGACCTCAGCAGATCGCGGCGCTGTGCGTGATTTGTCGCAATTGAAGAAATAGATTTTCAAGGAGCGGTTTTGAGGACCGCGACGGTCGTTGTCTGTAAATAATCAGTGTTGGTTCTGGGTTGAACTGAGAACGACTGTCTTATTGAATCGTTTTTTTTCTCGGCGAACGCAACGAGAAGTCTAAGGCATAAGATTGAGTTTGTATTCGCTACTCATGTCCTTCGTGCTACGTCTGACTTCAACGAATGATGAATCAAAGCGTGAACGGAAATGGAGGTTTGTGGCTGCCATTACCGCATTGTCCACGCTCTTTATTTCATATGTGATGTAAATCGCGGAAATCACAAAATCTTTCAAGCTTGCGCAAGGATTGCATTACCTATTCAGTTTCACTGCACTACAGCGCGGCTTTTTATTTGGCGCGTGGCTTGCAATTCTTTGCTTGTCACCGTCGGGTGAACTCTTGAAAGGCAAGACTTAATCACCTTTGATTGTGAAGGAAGTTTGAGCTGATTTTTCTGGTTTTGGCACATTCTGCTCAGTAGCGATCGTCGAACCTACATCTTGTTGTGACTGAAAGGAAGCGGTTGCCGCTCGAAAATGTGCGGCTTTAACGCAGCGCTGACGGAGTCGCCGTCACGTATGAAAATAAAATCTGATTCGCGACTCCCTGTCGAGAGTCAAGTTATGCATTTTTTCCATATTTTTTAAAATACAAATTGCAGACATCGAGCAGCTCGTCGAATCCGATTGTTAATGAGTTCGATGTAATTGCGATGGGGCTACCGCACAACTTGAAGTTCATCCTGTTGAGCGTCCGTTGCAAGGGACCACCTACCTCAATATACCGCTCTGGGTTGGTTATTTTGACGATAAGCGTTTTTTGCTTTTGCACCTCAAATATGTCAAATCCTACGATCTCTGACCATGGAATGAGTCCCGCTGAAACACCGCTTGAATTATCGAATATTCCGGCAGCACTCAAAATAAGCCCGGGCTTTTTGTCGAAGATTTTTTTGACTCCGAACAATCCACAAAGACCAAAGAACGCAATCGATATCACTCCAATTAAATGAACAAGTATGGGACTATTGAAGCGCCGATGAAATTCAATTTCGGCTGAATCTAATTGGACCATCCACAGACCACCGACCACAAACGCGCACGCACATGCAATTAGCAGAAGCATTTTGGTCTTACTAAGTTCTATTATTTTTTCATCAGTGTTACTCATGTGGCTCCTAGTAGTAATAACGCTGGATTGAAAGGCGCGCGCACCGATCAATGAATTTACAGAAACCGCTGATTCGCGCGTCATTTTCGTATGTCATGTTAGCCCATAGTCGTTTTCAAGTACTGCAGCAAGTTTCGCTTCGCTGAGACCGCTCCTTAACCAAAAATCCAAAAACGAAGCAAGGTTATCGTACATATCGAGAGACTCGGGCGGGTACAACACGTGAATTGCGGTACGAGTACGCAGTACGTCAGTGTCACTAGACATGTCGCGACCACAGATCGAATTCCACAAACGAACTCGCTCACTTTCTAATTCGGTTTCTGATGCAACTCCGGTCGAAAACCGATTTGCGACCGCAGCCGCATCGCGAGCTTGCTGAGGCAAATCCGCGGTCACCCGATAGAGCGCGTCGATCATGAACTTCTGGGCAAGATCCACTTCGCTCGGATCGTCCAGATCAGCAACTGAAGTAATTAGTTCGAGGTATTCGTCGGCATTCTTCATAGGCTAACGTTGAGATGCCGGGATCGCCGACACCGAATACTTAAGTGATAGAACAGCCTTTGTCGGCGATTCCCTGTCCATCGTCATGTTAGCTCTGAACACTTTTCAAACGAAGAAAGTGTTTCATAAAGGAGCAAGTAAGTTCAAATACAAATTCGATCTCAGCCATGATCACGGCGTCGTCGTGTTTGACATAAGTATTCTGATACTTGGTGTAATAGTCGACAAGTCTTTCAAACATATTCGCCAATTGCAGCGATCCTCCCCGATCTTTAACATATTGACCTAGAAGAGAGATTTGGTTTTCAAGCGATTTTTGGTTATTAAATAACCGCCGAACCAATATTTCGAGTGCCAAACGTAAATCATCAAGAGTATTGCGCCTAAAGACACCATGGTCGTGTTTCTGAAGCGCCTCATCGAATAGCTTTTTGACCTCAGGGTGATCGGAAAGCCAGTGCTGGGTTTCGATTACTAGAGTTCTGTGGATTGAATTACTATTATCTTGATCGGCGAATTCATTGTACTCAGAGAATAGCTTTACTTTGAGTGTCACAAGTGAAGCGATAGTCCCATCAGGATTCAGGCGATCACATAGTTCGCGAATGATTTGATATTGCTGCTTTGGAGCGAAGCAAAGCAAATTATCTAAGAGGGCTGTTCGTTTATTAGGCGATTCAAAAGGATACCGCGCATGCGGAATATCAATCCCAAAATCAGCGGCATAAGCGGAAGTAATTTCAACTAGTTTCGAACCAGTGAGGCCGCTGCTCGTCATTTCAGTGGCAGCAAAGGAAATAAAAGCGGTTGGAATACGGTCACGCATAGAGATTGCCTTGAGAGCTAACGCTGAGGTGTCGGGATCGCCGCCACCATAAAATTAATAAAGAGAGAAATCGTCATTGGTGATTCCCCCGGCAAACGTCCTGTTATGCGGTTAGCCCAATGCATACTGAGTTCTTTCAGGCCATTGACCATTTGAACGAAATTCCTTGAGCACCTTTGAGGCTGCCTTATTAAATCTACTTCCAGATTCGTCACCGGCCATTGGAAAGAGAAGTTCCACGTCCAGCGTTCCCTTGTCAAAGCGAAAGAGGCCACGGCATTCCCTCGCAAACATGTGGCGACTTTCATAGCGTGGATCTTTGCACCATAAGTCGGCGACAAAGAAATAGTCGATGCAGCCAGACGTCTCCTTGTCTTTAAGTATCCCGATGGACTGTCCATCGACCCGCATATCTCCAGCTAGCTTCATATCTTGCCGCATAACGTTGAGTTGTGCGGCGCGCGCACGAATTTATGAATTGAAAAAAACGCTAATTTGCGCGTCCGTTACGAATACCATGTTAGCCATATAATTAAGCATTCTCACCAAAGATGCGAGTGTAATTAGAAAATTCTGTGCCGACCAACTCCTTTTCAATCACTACTTTGGCCACTTCGAAATCGACTACAAAATTACAAATTTCCATAGATCCACTTCCAATACTTCCTCCATCGCATGCCCCTAGTCCCGTCCATCCAAGCGTTTCATTTATAAGTGCTTCGAGACGGTGCCTTTTCTCAATGTCTTCTTGAGTCCCCATACCGTCAACCAAGTATTCAATGAGAAGCGTTGCATGTTCTTCCTGCTCAATCGGACGAAATCCATTTGCGATAAGGCCATCAACTTCTTTTTGAATAATCGTCTCAGCCTTCTTGAAGAAAGAGGACTTGATCGTTTTTGATTCACCTCGCGTGCCGAGTTCTCCCCAATGGACCGCGTGAAATCCATTTCCAGTACTCCAAGTTTCCCAGTATTCTTTTCTGGCATCGGAAAATTTATATAGTTTCAGCATATCTATCTAGATGGCTAACGTCTGAATTAAGGGGCGCGCTTTAGCGCGTCCCGCTTGAATGATGGGTTAGGCATTTGTACCCTCGCCACGGAGATTGTACCAATGGCGCGCAGACTTAAGACCTTGTTGAGCGCAGGATTCACAGATGGGAGCACCGTGCGCAACATCGAAAGTTGGACTCTTTCCGCAATAATTGCAGTGTACTTTGCTAAGGTCCTGATTAGCGGCAAACTGAGCCACTATATAGGCGAGGCAGTTTTCGCAGACGTAACCATCTAAGCCATGGGATGTTGGGCCGCCGCAGTTGGTGAGCCGCAACGAACAATGCCGTTGTACGGATTCTTCAAATGTGAGTATGTGCCGCTTCATAGCTGCCTAACGCAACGGTGAGCGGATGGCCGCCCACACAATTAATATATACTGAATCGAATTTCGGCCAGTCCGATCGACCATCCTGTTAAGCGTCATGCGGCCAACCTTCCTCATTCCGTTCAAGAACTGTACCAGTCGCTAGGAATCCTCCATCCCATAGCTCGAACTTTACTCCAGGCTTGACAACACGGCTAAATAGTTCAGGTGCAAGTACGACGCAACGAACACACGCTAAATCACCAGCTTTGAACGTTCCGGGTGACTCAATCCACATCCCTACGGTGTTGAGGCCTTCAACTCCATCCATTGCCATTGGGACTCGTCGATGAAGAGATTCGTCAAATAAAAACCAATGACGCCGTTCCGGTCCATGTTCCCGGAAATGAAATTTCAACTCGGCTGTGAATTGGGGCTTCGGAAGCATATGATTTGACGATTAACTTCAAATAGAGTGAAAAAAATTCCGCCTAACCTGGTGGCCTGTCCGCCTATCCTGGCGAGACAGTTCCTTCGAAACTGTTGCTCTGTAATGCTTTCAGCAATATGCTGTAATTTTTATCAGTACTAAATAACCAGGAAAAGCAGACAGCTTTCATGGACGCCGCGCATTTCACTTTTGAAGCAATTTCCCAACAAGCGAAGTTGTTCAATTGTCTTGAAAATTGCCTGCGTGACAAGTGCGATAGATTACGCACGACTTGAGGCTATGTCTAGTGGATTCGAAGGGTGGTCCGCTTTCATCCCTATTCGGACGCTCAAGAAAATCGTTTGATTAGCGCCTTCGAGCACGAAGCAGCCGATCACCAGACAAAGCCCGTCAGACCCAATGTGGACCACTACAAATAGTCGACGAACAAATACCAAATAAAAAAGAGCCTCAAGCTGAGTCTGAGACTCTCTTTTTGACTACATTTGTGGCAGCACGATTACATGAATTCAATCAATGACAGCCACCGTGATGTGTACCCAGATAAGCCGGTGCACCACCATCGGCTCTTGCTAGACTCTGCAATATCCCACAATCACTATTCGCTTGTACGTGCTGACATAGTCTGCGTAGCTCACTTAGCTGCGTTTGCAAATTGCTGAGTTCAGCGATTCTGTGTGCTACATGATGGATATGTTCATCCAGCAGCGTATTCACTTCTGCACAATTTTCTTGTGGCGCGTCGCGGAACTTTAGCAAGCGACGTATCTCTTCTAGCGTCATATCCAGCGAGCGGCAGTTGCGGATAAATTGCAGTCGCTCTACGTGTCCATCGTCATACAGCCTGAAATTGCCATCCGAGCGTGCTGGCGGTGGTAACAATTTTTCTTTCTCGTAATAGCGCACGGTCTCTACCAGACAACCTGTGCGTTTCGCCAGTTCACCGATTTTTAAACCACCGCTGGATGCAGGGTTCTGATCTCTATTCATTAGATCCTTCGCCATAAAATGCCTTTATTTCCAGATTACGCTTGACTCTATACCTACTACAGGGTCTCTAATGTGCAATATACGCTTTTTTAGGATACAACATGCCGCACGACCATCATCCGCATCGCCATCCATCCGATAAGGAAATTGATCATGAACCTGCTCATCAGGCCCATCCTGACGATCAGCATCAACATGGGCATAGCTGTAGCCACGATCATTCGCATGCGCCTGACGCTGCATCAGGCAATCACAAGCCGGATATGGACTTAGTCGCTGGTAAGACGGAGTTGATCGCTGCAGCTGGCAGCGTGAAATCCTTATTCTCCATTGAAAATATGGATTGCCCGACTGAGGAGGCATTGATACGCAATAAGTTTGCGAACATGGAAGGTATCAGCAAACTGCACTTCAACTTGATGCAACGTAAGTTGACGGTGATTCATCTGGCAGATCAACTGACTCAGGTGCAATCTGCATTGAAGGCAATTGGGATGGATGCGGTGTTGGTGAGCGAAGACGCATCTGTCAACCGCGATACGAAGCAAACATCTAATAATCAATCTGGCTCTGTTCGTAAAAAATGGATGCTGATTGGCGTCGCTGGACTAGCTGCGGTCATCGCAGAAGTGATTGCTTTTATCAGTGGGTCTGAGAATAGTTGGCCAGTGATTGTGTTGTCCTTATTTGCGATTAGTTTAAGCGGTTTAGGGACATACAAAAAAGGTTGGATTGCTTTAAAAAATGCGAATCTCAACATCAATGCCTTGATGTCCATCGCGGTGACGGGCGCTGTCATTCTGCAGCAATGGCCGGAGGCGGCGATGGTGATGGTCTTATTTACCCTGGCGGAAATGATCGAAGCTCTATCGCTAGATCGTGCCCGCAACGCAATCCGTGGCTTGATGGCGATGACGCCTGAACAGGCGACGGTATTGCAAGTCGATGGCAAATGGGAAGTCATCGCGGCGGCGGGTGTGCAGCTTGGTGCCAGCATTCGGGTTGCACCTGGTGAGCGGATACCGCTGGACGGTCTGATTAGCAAAGGACAATCAACCATCAACCAGGCACCCATCACAGGCGAGAGCATGCCGGTTGAAAAAGCGCCCGGCGATAAAGTGTTTGCCGGGACGATTAATCAGACAGGTTCTTTTGACTACACGGTGACGGCATTACAAAATGATTCCACCATGTCGCGCATTATTCACGCGGTGGAAGAGGCGCAAGCTAGTAAAGCGCCGACTCAAGGTTTTGTGGATCGTTTTGCGAAGATCTATACGCCTTGTGTATTTTTGATCGCACTGGCCATCGCCATTGTTCCGCCATTGGCAATGGGTTTGCCATGGATGATTTGGTTTTATAAAGCACTGGTCTTACTGGTGATTGCATGTCCTTGCGCGTTGGTAGTTTCTACCCCTGTTACCGTGGTCAGCGGATTGTCGGCTGCTGCCAAGGCCGGTATCTTGATCAAAGGTGGGCGTTATCTGGAGGAGGGGCGTTATCTCAAGTCAATTGCGCTGGATAAAACGGGTACGATCACACAGGGCAAACCGCAAGTCACCGATGTGGTGATGTTGTCCGGTACGGAGCAAGATGGCTTGCGCCTTGCCGCCCAGTTAGCTGCGCGCTCTGATCATCCGATGTCGCTTGCGATCCATTTATTTAGCCAAGAAAAAAACGTTAATGTATCGGTTGATGCAGTGACTGATTTTGAAGCGCTGACCGGACGTGGCATCAAAGGCCAAATCGCTGCTCAATATCATTACCTGGGTAATCATCGCCTGATCGAGGAGTTAGGTATCTGCAATCCGGTGATCGAGGCTGCGCTAAATCGCCTGGAGGCGGAAGGCAAAAGCGTCGTCATCTTAAGTAACGACAATCACGCTATCGCACTGTTCGCCGTCGCTGATGCAGTGCGTGACACCAGCCGTGCTGCGATTGCGGAATTACATCAGTTAGGAATCCGCACCGTGATGCTGACTGGCGATAACACATTGACCGCTAAGTCAATCGCACGCCAGACCGGTATCGATGATGCACGCGGCAATTTGCTGCCAGAAGACAAACTAGCAGCGATCAAACAAGAGATCGCCGATTATCGTACTGTCGGTATGGTGGGTGATGGTATTAACGATGCTCCGGCATTGGCGCAAGCCACTATTGGCTTCGCTATGGGCGCTGCCGGAAGTGACACTGCCTTAGAAACTGCCGATGTCGCTTTGATGGATGATGACCTCAGAAAAATTCCTCAATTTATCCGTCTGAGTCGCCGGACTTCTGCCATTCTCAAACAAAATATCGCGATTGCGCTGGGCATTAAAATCGTATTTTTAATAATGGCGATGATGGGAATGGCAACGCTATGGATGGCTGTATTTGCCGATATGGGGGCGAGTTTGATTGTGGTATTTAATGGACTGCGCTTGTTAAAAGCAGTGCGATCAGAGTCAATCTAGGGCGCTGATTTATATCGCTATTAACCTTGCGCACATATATACGCACATACATTCGCACATATGATGAGCATAAGCTGACTACGTTGTGAACCTGATTTTAAGTGCCGCGTACGTTGCCTTAAATTGTCATCAGTAAGCTTAATACGTATAAGCTAAAGAATAATACTCGTAGTAAGTATATTTTGATTGTCCATAATATCATTGGTCAAAAGGCTGATTATATGAAAAATTATGGGGAGTATATGTAATTTTTGTTTTCGTTAGCTTATTATAAAGATGGCTGCGCTTGGTTAATTTGCGCAGCCATCATCAAATTACGGCAAGCTTCAGGTCATGCTACCGCTCATGCTTTTCTTTTTCAGCCCGTTCTCTTTCTTCTTTTATTTGTTCCTTTGATTTTTCTTTTCCGGCATGCTGGTGGGCGTCTTGTTCCTGCCGCATTCTTTCCCTCTTCTGCGCATCGTCTTTATATTTTTGATCCTGTTTGCTTGGTGCAGGATAAGGATTTGCATCTTTAGATTTAGCTTGCTCCATCGCATTTTTGTCACGTGGTGGATTTGGCTGCTGCGCTGTTGGCTGTCCTTTGGATTGCGCTGGTGCTTGATTTTGCTGCATTGGTTGCGGCGTGTTATTCACCGCTGCATTTGGGCTTAAGTTTGGGCTTAAATTCGGACCTAAATTAGTAGGTGACGGTGATGGCGACTGTGGCACTGAGGCATGCATAGGCGCGGCTTGTGGTGTAGCTGTTGCCGTTGATTTAGCTTGATCGTTTGGATGATTTTGTGTCGCTTGCATCATGTGCGGCTGCACCTCTGATCGGACCATTTGCGGTGCTGGCATAGTTACCGGACCTCTGCCAGGTACAAAGGCAGGTATTGGTTTTGCAGAGGCAGGTTCTGGTGCCATCGCTTTGACTACTGGCGGCATCATTGCAGCCAGATGAGCTTGCGCCGGAACCAAGGTATTAACCGCTTGCCCGTTAGCAGTTACGCCTGGTGGCGCAACGATAGTTACGTTGGTGACATTCGTGACGTTGGTGACATTTTTGATGTTGTTAACATTGTTCGTCACGTTATTAGTGACGTTGGTGTTGTTACTATTATTTACATTATTGTTATTTGAGTTAATGCGCATCCCTTCCCGGATGACTGGTGGTGCACCTGTAACGACTGCCGGTGGAGTACCAATTGGCGCAGGTACGATTAAGCCAAAACGAGATCCCGGTGGCGGTGGAACAAAGCATCCATCCGGACCGATTGGGCGTGGTCCTGCGATAACGCCAACGTTGACTGCCGCAAATGCGATATTTAAACTAATAGACGGTGCAATAAACCGCACACCTGGCGCTGCCCAAAAACCATTCACAAAAATCACCGAACCTCCGCGATTTTCATAATAAGGATGTACCCAGGCATAACCTATTTGTGGTGGTGGTGCCCAGCGACCATGCGCCCAAATCCAATTGCCGTCCCACACCCAATAACCACCGGTCCACACCGCTCCATCAAATGGTTGAGGTGGTGGCAGCTCTACCAGCATCGCCGGAGGTGCCCATGCCACTCTGACCGGAGGCGGCTGATAAATGGGCGGATCGATATATACGCTGACAACTGATTGTGGTGCCGGTGCTTGGTAAACGACAGGCGCTTGCGTCTGCACATAGACCACTCTCGGTGGCGGTGGTGGCGCGACGACGCAGGCACTTAACATTGATATAGCCGCTGCGCTCAGTACCCATTTATGTTTTGTCATTTGATGCTCCGATGATGATGCGCTGTGATATTGGCACGATGATTTGGTCTTGTTGACTGCATTAGCTTGAGGATTTTTTTATGCATTTCAATCAATTGAGATGCTTGTATTTATATTGCAAGGATTGAAGATGCGTGCTGTTAGTTTTGTTGTTCGCCATCCTAGCTTCAAAACGTTGCTTATCCTCATACGGATGACAATTTCCTTCTAAATTCTGCAACAATCTGTAACAATGTCGTAGGGATTAAATTCGTATAAAAAAGCATTAAAAAGAGCAATAAAAAGAGCATCAAATATGCGTACTTCAACTCCATCACTAAAATAGAATTTCTGTCTTGTGCAGAGCAAATAATAATGAGTAGACTAGGTCAATTCCGCAGTTTTAATCGCAAGCAGATTTTCTTTATCTTTGTTTTGCCGATGTCTTTAATGGCGCCTGCTGCCAACGTCTGGTGCCAAGAAGTGAATAGCGATGTGACTGAAATATCTCAGAGAGATCCGATCAATATTGATGTGAGTACGTCGTACACCGCAGGCAATTTTTCTGAGAGTGTCGCGAGTAAAACGGTAGAGAAAACAATCAGTGTGCAATGGTCTATCTATGACACTGATTTTCAGCTATCGACGTCCACTTTAAACCGTACCGCACCTGCCGGTACGCTGAGAACTCGTGTGAATAAACGTGTGCGGATAGTGCCTAAGCTGGTGTCGTCATCTGGATCGGGAGATGTTCTTATCAGTGCCAACCGTGAAATTATTGCAGACGCGGCAACTGCAATCGCGATGAATTTTGTGATGAGTGCCAAGATTGCAGCGGCGGATAGTACCAAGGGATTGGGGACAGGAAAAAACGATTATTCTTTAGGTGTTACAGGGAGTTATCCGTTTGAAAAAGCGTTACTCAGCGGTGGAACCAAGTACACCGTATTGGGTAGTCCTGGTGTGATAAAAATCAACGGCATCACCGAGAACATTCAACTTAAAAATGTATGGTCTGGCTACGTCTCTTTATCGACAGAGTTTTCTTCTAAGTTGACTACGGCAGTCACTTTTACGGTAGAACAACCATCGGTGAACGGGACATCGTATTTTCAGTCAACCGAGATTTCTAGTTCATACCGTATTAATGAATTAGGTGGTGTTCGTATCTACGCGTCCAAGGGTGCAAACCAGAGCAGCCCGGACTGGAGCGCGGGTATTGGATTATTCAGTAGCTTTTAATCTCAACTAAGTTTTAAATACTTTTAATTTGTGTTTGAGTTTAGTTTGATTTGCATCTGAGTTGTATTGGTCTTGTATTTGAATTGCATCAGAGGCGTACCTGCCTCAGGCAATAAATCAACAGACTTTAGACATCATTTCTACATGATCCAAGTAGGACTCGCTGTCATTACTTGCTTCCGTTGCCTTGGTCATTTGCATTAAATTTTGATTATGCGTTGCCCATAAAAGAGTAGGGCAGATTTCAGGTTTGAAAATTTCTTGATAAATTTGCTGACGCATCGCATCTATCAATAGCGCGCGACGACGATATTCGCTACGTTTTTTTGATGGGCGCTCATCTATGGATTTTTCTTCTACAACACTCGGGATATCGAAATTTCCGCTGTGATTCTCTTTTCCGCCAGCCAGTAGCCACAGCTGATTATATTCAGCGTTAATTGTTTTTTTAAATCGATATCTCCATGATCTGTGGATATGATTTTCTTTACTGATGCATTCAATCTTGGTGCAGTTAATTTGACTGGCAATCGCTCTCAAGGCATCTATCAGTAGCAATCTTGGTTGGATGCCATGCAAAGCATGCGTGGCGTCTCTGGCTGCATCACGGCAATGCAGTCCTTTAGACTGTATGCCACCAACTTTGATCAAGATCTCACGTCCTGATCTTACTAATGAAAAAGTCAAACAAAGTAAGGGCGCTTCATTCATGGTCAGTTCTAAGGTCACGCCACCTTCACGTTTGTAGGCATCCTCGCGTAATAGATTAATGGTGAACTTTTCTCCACCTTTACCTTCTAGCTGACACAGCGAAACCCGGTCTCCGATCATGACATCCACTGCCTGTGGTAAACCAAAAATGGAGTGAAATTCTTCAAAGTGGCTTTTGAGTAAGCGCACTCTTTTGTTGGCCGAGATATTTCTGTCAAAGAAGGGGCGGTGCACTGCCTCAATCAAACTCGGTTCTTTGGTGGCGATATCTCGCAGATAACTCTCTTTTAAGTATCTGAACCAAGAAGCGCTTGGTTGTAAAGTAAAGATCGTACGTAATAAAAAACGACTCTGACGCTCATAACTTACATGCTTGGTTGGAAACACCGTACGATACGCCCAGCAAAAGTCCGATGCAAAACGGCCAATACCTGATGACAATGACTTAGCACGGCTAAATGGGCCGATTGCGGCAAGTGTATCAAGTGGTCTAAGACGCTCGATTGAAGCTGATTTTTGTTTGGCAATGTACATAGAACCACCGAGTTGTGTAACTAAATATTTCTGATTGTATCCTATTGTATATAGTATTTATGACAGGACGGTTGTTAATTATTGCAATTTAATATGGAGTGTATGAAGTGTTACCGACCTTGGACTGCACGGATATTGTGATTGCAAATTAACTTATAAAAAGACTATGTCATTGGTAAATACAGATACAGATGTAGACGTTACAACTAACACCAGTGAAAAATCCTGGCTTAAAAAACTCGGTCCGGGTTTAATTGCTGGCGCAGCCGATGATGATCCAAGTGGGATTGCTACCTACTCCCAGGCAGGTGCGCAGTTCGGATTTAATATGCTGTGGACGGTGTTATTTACCTACCCGCTGATGGTCGGCATTCAGGTTGTCAGCGCAAGGATAGGCCGTGTAAGTGGTCATGGGCTAGCGACTAATCTTCGTCGACACTACCCAGCGTGGCTGCTGTATAGCGTTATAGGACTCTTATTGGTTGCAAACACGATTAATATCGCTGCCGATGTATCTGCGATGGGTGAGGCCTTAAAACTCATCGTTGGAGGTCCGGCGCAGTTATATGCCGTTGCGTTTGGGGTATTGTCGTTACTGCTGCAAGTGTTTATTCCTTACAGGCGCTATGTTCGTATATTGAAATGGTTGACATTGGCCTTATTGGCTTATGTCGCGACAGTGTTTGTCGTACATATTCCCTGGACAATCGTCCTGGCAAAGGTGTTGGCACCGCATGTGACCTTAAATACAGAGTACATCACCACGGTTGTTGCCGTATTTGGTACAACTATCAGTCCCTATCTGTTTTTTTGGCAAGCCTCACAAGAAGTAGAGGAGCAAATAGCAGACCCCAAAGCACTACCTTTGATTGAGGCTCCTGAGCAGGCAGCTAGCAATTTACGGCGTATTAAGATTGATACTTATATAGGGATGGGCTTCTCAAATTTGGTTGCTTTCTTTATTATCCTGACGACTGCCGTTACATTGAATTTGCATGGTATTACCGATATTCAGACCTCATCGCAAGCTGCGACAGCGCTGCGCCCGATTGCAGGTGAGTTTGCTTTTATGTTGTTTAGTGCGGGCATTATTGGGACGGGATTGCTGGCGATCCCCGTATTAGCCGGATCTTCTGCTTATGCAATGGCAGGGGCGTTTCAATGGAAAAATAGTCTTGAGTTAGCGCCGCTGAAGGCCAAAGGGTTTTATGCCATCATCGTTATATCAACCTTGATTGGTATCGTGATTGGCTTCACACCGATTGATCCAATCAAAGCTTTGTATTGGAGTGCCGTTATCAATGGCGTGATTTCTGTGCCGATTATGGTCGTCATGATGTTGATGGCAGTGCGACCAGAAATCATGGGGCAGTTCATCATTACAACCAGATTAAAAGTCTTGGGATGGTTAGCAACAATAATGATGGCATTAGCTGTTTTAGCAATGTTGCTAACCATTTGAATTCTCTTGTACTCTTAAGCAGAGTTATTTAATGTAGCGTGTCGACCAGTACGCTAACGTTTCCGTCAGATTCCAGTGGAGCTACTCCAATTAACTTCATCACCAATGGGTAAATATCGACGTTATCAAAAGGCGGTATCACAACGCCTTGTTTAAAAGCAGGGCCGTTAGCGATGAAAAGTGCCTGCATCTCAGGCGATAAATTATCGTAGCCATGTGCGCCGCCGTTAAACCGATTGTCAGCATTCATATCGTTAAAGATCAGCCAGCCAACTTTGGCTAGGCAAACAAAGTGTGGAACACGGGCATTGTGGCCGTAGTGATAGCGAGCAGGAATATCTTCTTTGCGCCAACATTTCATATTGTCATGCGGCTTGAGTAAGCTCGCCGCCAACACATCTTCTTGCCCGGCAGTTGCTTCGATTCCTGCATAACTACCGCTGGTCACTAAGCGGTAACTGGGGGAGGGCGCTACTTTGCTAAGACTTATAACCCGCTCTGAACTGGTTGCCGCCATACCGTGATCAGATACGATGATCAAGTTAGCCTGAATATGTCTCAGCTGAAGACCTGCGAGTAATCGACCAATCGCCTGATCAACCATCGCCGCTGATTGCGTTGTTTGTGGTGTGTCTGGACCAAACTCATGGCCTGCGTGATCTACATCATCAAAATACAAAGTTAAAAATCCCGGACGCGACTCAAGAGGTTTGTCTAACCAGTTCAGCATCGTATCAACCCGCTGGTCTGGCGGTAATTTGCCGTCAAATGGACGGAACTCTGAAGGGCGAACGCCATGAATATCTGCTTCAGAACCAGGCCAAAACATCGTCGCTGTGCGTACATTATTTTTTTCTGCCGTGACCCAAATTGGTTCTGCCTCGTCCCACCAGCGACGATCCAGTACGGCGGCTTTATTGCTAAGGCTAAACTTTACGCCGAGTATCTTGGGATCTTCCATCGTGTTCCCTACTATGCCGTGGTGATCTGGTCGCATGCCAGTAACTAAGGTGTAATGGTTGGGAAAAGTAATCGAGGGGAAAGAGGGGCGCATTGCCTCAGTAAAGACGTCATTTGCTACAAGGTTGTTTAGATTAGGAGTGACGTTACGGTGCAGATAATCGGGTTTAAAACCATCAATAGAAACCAAAATCACAGGATGATAATCACTATTATTTTTAGTTATATCGCTTGTTGTCTTTGGGGACTGTGCGCACCCTGAAGCGATCAATAACATTGCGGCTGCAGTACTTGCTCGTAAACATAGTTGAAGACTTAGTTTTATCATGTGCTTTCTTTTTCAAGAATGATTAATTTATATTGCGTGGACTTCTTGCGTAGACTAAATCGAGCAAGTCTACCTTGGATTTTCTGCTAGCTGGATAGTTCAAATAGCCCCTACTAGTTCTGCTTGTTATAAGCAGCTTCAGGCGTCAGGCGATACAATCACAAACCTGCCATCAATTTGTGAAGTCATTGAATTACAGGCGATGATAAAAAAATAGATAAGCGAAACATAGGCAAGATATAAAAAAATAAGCACGACGAAATAAGGATGACGACAAAAGTGTGCGGATATTTTTGTTCACTCCTAAAATTTAAAAACTGATCCACTGATGGCACAGCAAAATAGCATACATATACAGCAGGGATTAGCAGACAGGGATGGCTTGCCTACCCGCGAACGTAACCTGGCGATGTTGTCGTTAGCGATTGGCGTTGGTATGGCCTCACTGGATACGGCAATAGCTAATACTGCGCTCCCGGCTATGGCGGAACAATTACATACGTCTCCGGCAGCTTCGGTCTGGATCATTAACGTGTACCAACTGGCAATGGTTGCAACTCTATTGCCATTGGCTGCTTTGGGGGAAGTCATCGGGTACCGTCGTGTATCTATTGCAGGCTTAGTACTTTTTACAATTGCTTCGCTCGGTTGTGCATGTTCTTGGTCGTTAACATCGCTGGTCGTTGCTCGTTTGCTCCAGGGTATTGGGGCAAGTGCGATCATGGGAGTAAATACAGCGATGCTCAGAGCTATTTTCCCAAGACATCTTCAAGGGCGTGGCTTTGGATTAAATTCTCTCGTGGTCGCTGTGGCGTTTGCGGTTGGCCCTACGACGGCATCGCTGATACTCGCAGCTTGGAGTTGGCCGTGGTTGTTTGCTATTAATGTACCGCTCGGGGTATTCGCATTTTTCTTGGGTCGTAAAGTATTGCCAGTCACGCACCGCGCAACCCATAAGATTGATGGTTTAACCGCTTTTTATAATGTGGGTGCTTTTGGTCTTTTAATCTTACTATTTGGCGATGCCGCTCACCTTGAAAATATCAATACATTAGCAATCGAATTAATAGCGACCATCATCTTTTTTGTCTTACTGTTACGCCGTCAGAGTGGGCACCAGGCACCAATGCTACCGGTCGATTTATTCCGTAGACCATTATTTGCACTCTCGGTGCTCACATCAATTTGTACTTTTACGACCCAAAGTCTGGCCTTCGTGTCATTGCCATTTTATTTCGAAACAGTACTAGGTCGCTCACCGGTACAAACTGGTTTTTTGATGACACCCTGGGCGGTGCTGGTCGCCATCATGGCACCTATTGCCGGGCGTTTGAGTGATCATTATTCACCTGGAGCGCTGGGCGGTATTGGCCTTGCTGCACTAGCTGCTGGCATGTCGTCGCTTGTCTTGATGCCTTTAGATCCGTCCGTATTCGATATTGCTTGGCGAATGGCGATGTGTGGTATCGGTTTCGGTTTTTTTCAAGCCCCTAATCTCAAAGCCATCATGGGCTCTGCACCGTTATCGCGAGCAGGTGGCGCCAGCGGTATTGTCGCGACTTCGAGATTAATCGGGCAAGCATCAGGCGCCGCTTTAGTAGCGCTATGCTTCACCTTGTCTAGCAAAAGTGGCACGACACATGCATTGGTTCTAGGTGCTGTTTTTGCCGCTGTTGCAAGTATTGCGAGTTTTTCGCGTTTGTTTGTTGCAATGGATACTGTTTGATGTTTTTCCAGATTAATGAAAATAGAGATGCTCAATAATGAGTCATCACTTCAAGCCTGCGTTCAGTTTTTGGTTTGCTGAAGTCTAACGAGGTGATTCGGCGAATGCTCCATTGACATCTCTGGCTACTCATAGTTATTTCGTAATTGACCGCTCATGATGTGTTGTATTTAACGGTAAATAAGTATTTAAGAATATCTGTACAGTCGATTTATCAAACGAACACTTGTTATTAGATTGAGGAACAGAGTATGGATAGAGTCCAGTTTTAAATAGTTAGCTACAAGTCAGAGTTTCCAATGAGCATCGCCGGCGTGGATTGTTTGTTTCGCCCTCTGGAGTACGTTCAGTCTGGTTGCGACACAATCTCGAATCATTCAAGAAGCGGCTTTCAGCTTTAGAGAAATACGTTGCTGAGACGGGTGAAGTGCTCACTTAAGCTCAGGTTGTTGCTCTCGAACGTAAGCAGGATGATGATGTTGCAGTCGGCGAGCCTGTAAATAAATTTGTGTAAATGTCCACGGCCTATTAACCTCACCCGAGGAATTGACCGATGAATATTGTAATGGATAGAGACAAACTAAA